>CAMCAY010000016.1 GCA_945872815.1 Chitinophaga pinensis | reverse complement strand
GAAGAATTCTTTTGCATTGATAGGAGTATTAGCCCATGTAATTTCACTTACGTGAACTAATCCTTCCACACCAGGCATTATTTCAAGGAATGCACCATAGTCTTCAATGTTAACCACTTTTCCTTTGATGATTTCTCCTTCTTTCAAGTTTTCAGTTAAAGTATCCCAAGGATGTGGAGTCAATTGTTTTAGTCCTAAACTGATACGTTTTTTGTCATCATCAAAATCCAATACAACCACATTTATCTTTTGGTCTAATTTCAATACTTCTGAAGGGTGATTGATTCTTCCCCATGATATATCAGTGATATAAAGTAGTCCATCTAAACCTCCCAAATCAAGGAATGCTCCGAAATCAGTGATGTTCTTAATGGTCCCTTCCAATACCTGACCTTTTTCCAATTTGCCGATGATTTCAGCTCTTTGAGCTTCAATATCACTTTCAATAAGTGCCTTGTGAGATACTACGGCATTTTTAATGGTTTCATTAATTTTAACCACTTTAAATTCCATTGTTTTTCCAACAAATTGATCATAATCCGTAACGGGTTTTACGTCAATTTGAGAACCTGGCAAGAATGTTTCCATTCCGAATACGTCTACGATCAAACCACCTTTCGTTTTGCTGGTTACAAGACCAGTAACGATTTCGCCGGTTTTATTAACTTCAACGATTCTTTCCCAAGCTCTAGTAATTCTTGCAGATTTACGACTTAAATGAAGGTTTCCTTCTCTGTCTTCTTTTTCTACAACCATTACTTCAATAATATCTCCAACTTTAATTCCGCCGGGAATGTCTCGGAATTCGTTCAATGAGATTAATCCATCACTTTTAAAACCAATGTTTACAACAGCATCGGTTTTTGTCAATGATTCAATAGTAGCCTGAATCATTTCACCATCGTTGATTTGCTTGAAAGTGTTGTCATACACAGAGTCGTATTTTGCTTTTTCTTCTTTAGAATAAGCAACAACATTGCGTTTGTCACGGTTCCAATCAAAATCATCGTGAGCAGTTTCTACAATTTTTGTTTTTTCTGCTACAGGTTCGTTTGTTGTCGCAGTAGCTTCTACTTCCTGAGAAGACATTGGCTCCTGTTCGTCTGCGTTTAGTTGTTTAATAATATTGAATGACATAAAATAAACCCCGTGGTTTTTTAACGGGGTTGCAAATGTAGGAATTTTAAGGGTTAAAATCACGAAAAATGCTATATTAAATAGCCTTTTGCTTTGTTTTTTTTAATATTTCTATTCGTTATTTTAATAATTATTATAATATTCAGATGTATTTCCTTGATTTTTACTAACTTCTGAATATTTGATTTTATAAATCCTCAATTTTATCCGAAATTCGCACATATAAAAAACTGCACATGTCAATTGAAATAAAAGTACCAACCGTAGGGGAAAGTATCAACGAAGTTACCCTCGTGAAGTGGCTTAAAAATGATGGGGACTGGGCCGATAGAGATGAAGTAATTGCTGAATTGGAAAGTGAAAAAGCTACTTTTGAAATCAATGCGGAACAAGCAGGTGCTGTTAAGCAAATTGCGAAAGAAGGAGACACTTTGTCCATAGGAGATTTAGTCTGTACAATTGACACTAATGCAACTCGTCCCGTAGAAGCTCCTGCACCACCCAAAAAGGAAGAACCTTCTGCTGCACTAAGTATAAAAAAGGAAGCAGCTACTGATGTAAAAGCAACCCCCGTTGCAGCTGCAATCATAGCTGATAAAAAAATAGACAGTAAAAAAATAAATCCTTCAGGTTCAAACGGAAAAATTTTCAAACAGGATGTATTGGATGCATTGTCAAATCCTGGTAGAATGCCCGGAGTCCAGTTATTTAGCAGAAATGAGAGACCTGAAAAGATGAGCAATCTTCGGAAGACGGTTAGCAGAAGATTGGTGGAGGCAAAAAATACTACTGCCATGCTGACCACCTTCAATGAAGTGGACATGGGGCCTGTTATGGAAATCAGAAAAAAGTATAAAGACAGGTTTAAAGATCAACATGGTGTGAACCTAGGTTTTATGAGTTTCTTTACTAAAGCATGTTGCTATGCTTTGCAACAGTTCCCTGCTGTGAACGCATATATCGATGGTGAAAATATTATCTATCATGATTATTGTGACATATCCATTGCCGTTAGTGCCCCTAAAGGACTGGTTGTTCCAGTAATCAGAAATGCAGAAAGTTTAACTATGGCGGATATTGAAACTGCAGTGATAGATCTGGCTACAAAAGCTAAAAACAACAAATTGACAGTGGAAGAAATGACAGGAGGTACTTTTACAATTACCAATGGCGGTATATTTGGTTCCATGATGAGTACGCCGATTATTAATATTCCCCAAAGTGCAATTCTAGGAATGCATAATATTGTCGAAAGACCAATGGCAGTCAATGGACAAGTTGTTATTAAACCCATGATGTATCTTGCATTAAGTTACGATCATAGAATCATTGACGGAAGAGAGTCTGTAGGATTTCTTGTACGTGTAAAACAATTGCTTGAAAATCCTTCATTGATGTTGTTTGGAAAAGACCCTGTTGATGCTCTGTTGGAGCTTTAAACCTAATTCAATAAACAGTCCCGTTTGCTAACGGGATTTTTTTTATGAGCAGATTTCATTCTTATCTTCAGAATTCAGCTAAAATAGTCCATTCCTATAAACCCGGAATGCCATTGCATTTCAAGTTGAAACAATTTTTTCAATCAGAAAAAAAATATGGTTCAAGAGACAGAAAAGTTATCTCATCTCTTTGTTACAATTATTTCAGGTGTTTCAATCTTTTCAAAAATTCTGTTTTTTCTGAAAACCATTTTTTGAATGCTGTTTTTTTGTGCGAAAAAAAGGAGACAGATATTTTGAATGCATTGTCCCCTGAACTGAATGAACGTATCAGTTTGTCTTTAGATCAAAAACTGCATTACTTGGGATTGGATGCTTCGAATGTATTTGGGTATAATGAATTGTTGTCTAGCTTAATTGATCACAATCTTTACGATTTTTCTTTTTTAAAACAGCCTTCCCTTTTTCTAAGAATCAGGCCCGGAAAATATCAAAAAGTAATCGAATCAATTAAAAGCGCCCAAATTAGTTTTGAATCAATAAATGAAATCGCATTAAAAATTACCAACGGAGCCAACTTGGATAAAATCTTGCAATTCAACAAGGATGTAGTAGTTCAGGATTTTTCTTCTCAAATTATTTTCAATGATTTTGTTCAATTGTTGAAAAAAAACGAGGTTAATAACAAATTAAGTGTTTGGGATGTATGTGCAGCCAGTGGGGGCAAGTCAATTTTATTATACGATTTAATGAAAGGGAACATAAAGCTAACGGTATCTGATATACGAAGAAATATCCTTAATAATCTTGACAGTAGATTGAAGGATGCAGGAATAAATATTTATAAGAAATTTGAACAGGATTTGACATTATCCTCAGGCTTGGGAAAAGATGAAAAATTTGATGTTGTGATTTGCGATGTTCCATGCAGCGGAAGTGGAACTTGGGGCAGAACCCCTGAGCAGCATTTTAGTTTTAATGCTCAGCAATTATCATCGTTTGTTGAGAAACAAAAATTAATCGTTAAAAATGCTATTCCTCACGTTGATGAAAATGGCTTCTTTGTTTACTTCACTTGTTCAGTTTTTAAGTCAGAAAATGAAGAAATAACAAATTATATTCAAAGTGAATTTGCACTCGAATTAATTAAAATGAATTATTTAAAAGGGTATGAAAACAATGCAGATACTATGTTTACAGCAATTTTCAGAGTATAACTATAGTTTGATGAATTTTTCTGTGATACTTTTCTTACCATTTACATACACTGTTAAAAAATAAATTCCTTTGCTCAAGGAAGATATGTTTATTTTCTTTATCTCACTTCCCTTCTTATGATTTGATTCGGAGCTGTAAACGGATTGACCGGTTTCGTTTACAACGATTAATTTGTAAACAGCATTTGTATTGTTTTTGATAGAAATGTTTATTTCAGTGGATGCGGGATTTGGGTAAACTGCAACTTGATTGCTGCTAATTGTGTCTGAGTTGCACGGTATAAACAAGTAGAACTCTGAACTGTCTATACAATAAGTTGTATCATTCCCGATAATCATCGTGTACTTGTATTTCACATTCGAATAATCAAATCGAGATAAATCATCTATCATAGAAAAATGTTGGTTGCTGTAAGGTTGATTCGAATGAAAAATATTAATTGATACGTAATCAGAATCAAAAGGCAATTTTCTTTCAACAATTATTTTCATAGTCGAATCCATCTTGGCTGACAAGTTGATGGATATATCGCAATCCAGTGGGGAGGTTTGGTTTGAAAAGAATTTTTTTTGAAGAATCACGAATGCTTTTTTTGCGTTCGGAATACCGAACCCAATTCGGTTGTCTGAATTTTCTGCCTTGGAAGAACTGGATTCAAGTGCTTGAATAATTTCCATATTGTTTGCTTCAGGAAATGCCTGCCATAAACAAGTGGATATGCCTGCCATATTTGGACAAGCATAGGATGTGCCATTTCCCAATGAGGGCATTCCGTCAAAATTATTTGCAACTATTGCATTCCATCCTACCGAAGCGCCGGAAGGTTTTATTTGACCATCACTGCTTGGCCCGTAACTGCTGAAGTCTGCCACTTCTCCATAAATATTTACAGCACCAACAGAATAACAGCTGTCTGCGTCTGCAGGTGTGTTGATGAAATGCCAATCGCTGTTACCTTCATTACCTGCAGCTACTACCATCAACATTCCTTTTTTTGCTGCTAAATCAACTGCTTTAGCAGCCAGTGTTGTATTGCCGTCCATATCATTGTAGGTATGGTCAAATATTGCATCATCAAATGAATTGTAGCCTAAAGAAATAGAACAAACATCTGCTCCCAAACTATCTGCCTTCTCGGCAGCACAAGCCAGGTTATGTTCTTCTATTGGGTATTCACTGTTAACATCTTCGGATCTAAAAAGATAAAAACTTGTTTTAGGAGCTGACCCAACAAAAATGCCTGGCATATTTGCCGCAATTGTGCTAAGACAGTGCATTCCATGATAATCATCCTCTTCAACACTACTATCATTAGAAACAAAATCCCATGTGCTTAAAATCTGTTGATTCAAAACAATACTGTCAAAAGTTGGAAGGGAATTGTAATGATAAAATCCATCATCAATCATTGCCAGCTGCATTCCATTTCCGCTGAATCCATGGTTGTGTAAAAAATCGGCCTGATGTATTTTTACTTGTTCTGCAGATTCACCATAATCAAATATTCCTGCTGATGGGTTTCTGTTTTGGTTTTTTTGTAATTTTCTGAGAGACAGAGTATTGAAAGTTGTATTTGAAAATGAAATGTTTTTTGGAGCTACAGCATTGAGCTGTTGAACGAAAAAATAACTGTTAATCTTATCCAATGCAAGACCATCATCAGTTTCAATTGAAACTTGATTTAGCCATTTAGAAATATTCAGAATAGTAACGTTGCCGGCTATACGAATACTATCAATATATGCTGAAGTTACGGGCAAATCTGAACTGTCTACATCGATATGGTACCTGTTTCTTCTTTCTATTGCCCTGTCAGATAAAAAAAAATGTGGGGCATCTAATGAAAAATCATTTGAACCTTTGTTGAAGAATTTGACAATGTATTTATTGTATTGACCATGGCTTTGAGCCAGTGTAAATAAACAAATCAGCAGAAACAATATATTTTTCATTAAGCTGCTTAATTATCAATGTGTTTTATTTGCTGTCGTAAGCCCATTTAACCCAAGTGGCTCCCCAGGTAAACCCACCGCCAAATGCAGCTAAAATAATATTCTCTCCTTTGTGCAATTGCTTTTCCCATTCCCAAAGACACAAAGGTATAGTAGCTGCTGTGGTATTACCATACTTCTGGATATTGATCATTACCTTTTCTTTGGGCAGACTCATTCTGTTGGCAGTCGCATCAATTATTCTGAGATTGGCCTGGTGTGGAACAAGCCAAGAAATATCATCAGCGGTCAGGTTATTTTTTTGCATCAACTCATAACTAACATCAGCCATTCCCTTTACTGCGAATTTGAAAACAGATTGTCCCTCCTGATAAATATAATGTTCCTTAGCGTCAACAGTTTCATGTGAAGCTGGCTTTGCAGAACCACCCGCTTTCATGTGAAGAAAATCTTTTCCACTGCCATCACTTTTTAAAATGCTGTCCAACACGCCTACGCCTTCATCATTGGGTTCCAATAAAACTGCGCCCGCTCCATCTCCAAAAATAACACAGGTAGTTCTGTCAGTATAATCAACAATGGCACTCATTTTATCAACCCCAACCACTATTACTTTCTTGTACCTTCCTGATTCAATCATGGTGGTTCCTAATGTTAAAGAATACAAAAATCCAGAACATGCGGCACTGACATCAAATCCAAAGGCATTTTTCATGCCTGCTTTGTAAGAAATGATGTTTGCCGTAGCTGGAAAAATCATATCTGGGGTCACTGTAGCGCAAATGACACAGTCTATTTCCTCAGGTTGTATCCCTCGTTTCCCCAATAATTCTTTTACGGCCTCTACACCCATATCACTACTAGCAAGTCCTTCACCTTTCAAAATCCTTCTTTCATCAATGCCGGTGCGGGTTTTAATCCACTCATCGTTGGTGTCCACCATCGTTTCCAGTATTTTGTTGGTAAGTCTGTATTCAGGTAAATATCCCCCCACTGCAGTTATTCCGGCATAGATTTTCTCCATAAATTGAATATTTTTTTAAATTAAATGGCTGTAAAAATACAATAAAAAAAATTGAACTGGTTTTTTCAACCCTAAGCTGATAATAATTTCTTATTTTCGCTTAGTATAGATTAGATTGTATGTACGCATATTTGCAGGGAAAATATAGTTATAAAAGTCCGGCCCAGGTTTATGTTGATGTAAATGGATTGGGATTTGAAGTGAATATCAGTTTAAATACTTATTCTGATATTCAGTCTTTAAATGAAGGACGATTATATACTTATTTACAGGTAAAAGAAGATGCTCATGTGTTGTATGGATTTTCGCAAAAGGAAGAAAAAGAAATCTTTTTATTGTTGATAAGTGTTTCAGGGGTTGGAGCATCAACTGCAAGAATGATGTTGTCATCTATAAAGCCTGATGAAATATCAAAAGCTATTGTACAAGGCAATGTAAAAATGTTAGAGGGCGTTAAAGGAATTGGTAAAAAGACAGCTGAGAGGCTGGTACTTGAGCTTAAAGATAAAATTGGCAAACATATTACATCGGGTGAAATGATTGGTATTGTTGTAAACGGAATTGAGCAAGATGCCCTGCATGCCTTGACAGCATTGGGGATTTCAAAAATACAGGCCGAACAATCTATTCAAAAGATTATGCGCGCCGAACCAGGAGTCAATAATTTGGAAGAATTAATTAAAAAATCCCTTAAAGCCATTTGACAAAATTCTACATTAACTAATTCGCCGAATGTTGCTTAAGTTTAAATCGTTTTATACACTTATAAAATTAAGTGCGTGCTGTATTTTGTTTTTGTTTTGTTTTCTCAATTCAGGACTTGCAAACAATTACAAGATATTAATTGTTTCAGTTTGTGATACTTCTGTAAATCCTTCTGCTGGTTTACCTTACCCGATTACCGATCGCTTAGGTGATAACTTGTCCGGTTATAGTTTTAATATTTACAATTCTTTTCAGCCAAGCGATCAAAGAGATTCGATAGTGTATGATTATGATTCTAAAAGGTATATTGTTTATGAAAAGATTGGTAATCAATTTTATCGGACACCCATTAGTTACTCATTTGAAGAATATTGGGAAATAATAAGCCGTCAGACTGAAATTGATTATTTTAAAAAACGCTCTGCCACTACTAGTATATTAAACAGAGGGAAATTATTAAAGCCGAAATTGTCATTAACCGATAACTTATTCAATCGTTTGTTTGGCAATGGTAAAATAGAAATCAGTCCACAAGGAAATGTAGATATTACAGCAGGTTATCAGGGTCAAAAAATTGACAATCCTACTTTGCCGGAAAGGGCAAGAAAAAATGGAGGCCTTGATTTTCAGATGAATGCCCAAATGAATGTGAATGCTAACATTGGGGATAAACTGAAATTTCCTATCAATTACAACACGCTTGCAAATATGGATTTGGATAACCAATTGAAATTGGATTATTCTGGCCAAAGCGATGAAATCTTAAAACGATTTGAAGCAGGGAATGTTTCCTTTCCCGGCAAAGGAACCTTAATACCGGGGGCACAGCAATTGTTCGGATTAAAAACGCAGCTTCAATTTGGTAAGTTGTTTATTACAGGAGTAATGGCCAACCAAAAATCTCAAAGGCAAAACTTAAATCTTCAGGGTGGAACTGCAGCAACACCTTTTGAAATAAAGGCTGATGAATACGAAGAAAACAGACATTTTTTAATTGGGCAGTATTTCAAGGAAAATTACAATAAGTTCATGTCCAATCTTCCTGCGGTAATTTCACCCATACAGGTTCTGCGAATGGAAGTTTGGGTTACCAATAAAAATGGAACTACAACTGAAACCAGAGATGTAGTAGGTCTTGCTGATCTAGGCGAAACCAATCCTCATGCTTCTTTTCCTGTAATTGATGAGGTTAATACAACCATACCATCTACAAACAATGGTGCAAATAATTTGTTGGAAAAAATATTGAATCTGGCAAATGCAAGAAATTCAAATTTGATATACAGCAATCTATTAAATATAGGAATGAGTCCTGTTCAGGATTTTGAAAAAACATTTGCTAGAAAACTTGATTCAACTCAGTATACTTTCAACAGGCAAATCGGTATGTTGTCGTTAAGTCAGCCGCTTCAAACAGATGAAGTGCTTGGGGTTGCCTATCAATATTCATACAGAGGAAGGATTTATCAGGTAGGAGAGTTCTCTCAAGATGTTCCGCCCGATAGTAGTTCAGGATCTCAAAAAGTTATTTTCCTAAAATTACTAAAAGCCACATCTCAAAGACCTTCATTGCCAATCTGGGATTTGATGATGAAAAATGTCTATTCTGTTGGTTATGGTACTTTATCTCCAACAGATTTCAAACTGGATGTTTTGTACCAGGAGCCAGGTTTGGGTGCCAAAAGGTATGTGCCTTATGGCGATAAAAATTTAGGTTCTCCAATGATTTCACTTATCAATCTGGACAGACTAAACAGTCAACTTGATCCACAACCGGATGGTGTATTTGATTATGTGGAAGGCTTTACTGTTATTTCTCCTTATAGCAGAATTGTTTTTCCAGTCATAGAGCCATTTGGAAGAGATCTAGCAAAAAGTATTTACACAACAGTGCCACTAACGGCAGGGGATACACTATTTTATGCATTGTATGACTCTATCAAATCTCTTGCTCAGCAATTGCCAAACCTAAACAGGTTTCTATTAAAAGGTACTGCTAAAACTTCGGGTACTTCCGATATCAGTATTGGCTATAACATACCGAAAGGTTCAGTAAGAGTGACAGCAGGTGGAAGGACATTGCAGGAAGGAATTGATTACGACATCAATTATGATCTTGGAACGATCAAAATGATTAATCAGGCTATTTTAAATGCAGGCTTACCTGTTCAAGTTAATTTTGAAAACAATGCAACATTCGGACTTCAGCAAAAAAATTTCCTTGGATTAAGGTTTGATTATCTCGCCAAAAATAATTCAAGGGAACAGTTGTCTTTTGGGGGTACTATTGTTCGATTGGGAGAACGCCCCTTCTTTACTAAAGTCAATTACAATGAAGAGCCCATCAGGAACTCCATGTATGGGCTTGATGTAAACTACAGGAAAGATATTCCTAGACTTACTAAGATTTTAGATAAACTTCCACTATACAGTACAACTGCTCCATCCGCCCTTAATGCATACGGAGAAGGCGCTTATCTTCAACCTGGTCATGCTCCTCAAATTGGAAGAGGAAGTAATGGTGTTGTTTACATTGATGATTTCGAGGGAAGTAAATCTGGCATTGATCTAAGATTTCCTCTTGTAAGCTGGGCGTTGGCATCTACGCCTGCTCATGCATCTGATAAAAATGGAAACGAATTGTTTCCGGAAGCAGTTTCCAATAACAATATCAATTATGGAAAAAGTAGAGCCAAGCTGGCATGGTATCAGATAGAGCAAACTCTTCAGCAAGTGGATGCTCCCAATAATCCAATTTCAGACCGAAATTTATTGAGTGATCCAAGGGTAAGACAAGTATATCAAAAAGAAATTTTCCCCCAACGGACTACCGGTTTTGGAGAAGGGCAATTGACAACATTTGACCTCGCTTATTACCCTAAAGAAAAAGGTCCGTATAATTATGAAGACGATGTAACGAAAGTCAATCAAGTTGGGCAATTCATTAATCCAAAAACAAAATTTGGAGGCATCATGCGCAGTATAGATCAGCCCGATTTTGAAACAAGTAATATTGAGTTTATAGAATTTTGGATGCAAGATCCTTTTATACTTCCTCAATATGCTAATTCTACAGGAGGAAAATTATATTTCAATCTAGGAAATGTTTCCGAAGATATTTTAAAAGATGGAAGACGCTTTTTTGAAAACGGACTCAGCACACCCAATGCCCCCTCAACAATGGATAATACAGTTTGGGGAAGGGTGCCCAGGAATCCTATACAAGTTACCAATGCATTTAGTAATATTCCTGAAGATCGTTTGTTTCAGGATGTTGGATTAGATGGGGTAAGCGATACCGGTGAAGTAAATGTTCAATCTTCCTATATCTCAAGATTGGCTGCAAATTTTGGAACCGTATCTAAAATTTATCAGGATGCAATAAAAGATCCTTCAAATGATGATTATAAAAATTACAGAGATGCAGTATTTGGCGGAAATGACGGAATTATTGCGAGGTATAAAAATTATTATGGAACAGAAGGTAATTCACCTGTTTCAAATGGTGGACAATTTTCAACAGCAGCTACCATGTATCCTGACGCAGAGGATTTAAACAAAGACAATACACTCAACGAAACCGAAGAGTACTTTCAATATGTGGTCGATATAAAACCCAAAAATTCAACAGAAATGCTGATTGGGAACAATTTTATTGTTGACAAAAAAGAAGTTGCAGTAAATCTGGTGAATGGCACAACCAGAAATGAAACATGGTATCAATTCAGAATTCCGATTGGAGGGTATGAAAGAAAAATCGGAAACATTCCTGATTTTAAATCCATTCGTTTCATGAGAATGTTCTTAACTGGTTTTGAAGACAGTGTTGTGATGCGTTTTGGATTATTACAACTGACTAGAAATGTTTGGCGTAAATTCAAATATAAAATTGATTCTACAGGGTTATACAGCCCAACATCTGCAACCCCTTTCAATGTTGAAGCAGTCAATATTGAAGAGAATGATGCAAGAAGCCCATTGCCATACAGAACACCAAAAGATATCAAAAGAGTTCAAACACTCAGCAACAATGGAGTAAACTTGCTTCAAAACGAACAATCCATGAGCATTAACTTTTGTAATTTAAGAAAGGGAGATGCTAAAGCAGTTTTTCAAACTTTTGCCAACAGGGACATCAGACAATTCAGGAAATTATCCATGTACATTCATGCCGAACAAGCTCAAAATCCTGCAAACACAATTGTCAACAAGGATTTAACTGCGGTTGTCAGACTCGGCACAGACTTTGTGAATAATTATTATGAAGTCAGAATTCCACTGATGCTTACACCTTTGAATTTAGGGCTCAATCCTGATACCGATCAATACAATGATTCCTTATGGTATCCCTCTAATTCTCTTGATTTGGATCTGGAAATGCTTACCAAAATTAAGCAGGCAAGAAACTTATCTTCTATTCCAACAGGTCAAATGTTTAGACAATTACAAACTAACGGTCAAGTGTATGGTGTAGTTGGAAATCCTAACCTTGGAGAAATAAGAGGTGTGCTTCTTGGAGTTGAAAATTCTTTTTCTCAAAGCGCTTGCGGACAAGTTTGGTTAAATGAATTGAGACTTTCTTCAATCAATGAGCAAGGGGGAATGGCCGCTTTGGGAAGAGTGGATGTAAACCTGGCAGATTTGGGTACGTTGTCAGTTTCAGCAACTGCACATACCAGAGGATTTGGAACAATTGAACAAAGAGTAGCAGAAAGATACAGGGACGATTTTTTTCAATTTGATGCAGCTGCCAATATTGAAATCGGCAAGTTATTGCCCAAAAATTCAGGGCTTTCCGTTCCTTTATATGCAAGCTATTCTCAAACCATAAGTTCACCTCAATACGATCCTTATGACATGGATATAACATTGAAGAACAAGCTTAGGACTAGTCCAACAAAAGCAATCAAAGATTCCATAAGAAACAACGCCATTGATTTCACTTCTATTAAAACGGTCAATTTTACCAATGTTAGAAAGAACAAGATGAATGGCAAAGCACCAAAAATTTACGACATTGAAAATGTGGATCTCAGCTATTCTTTTATTAAAACAGAAAGCCATAGTCCCCTCATTGAAAAAAATGAAGTGACACGACATCGCGGAGCTATTGGGTATAATTATTCTTTACAACCCAAATACATTGAACCATTTAAATGGGTATTTAAAAAAACAAAAACAAAATGGGTTGATTTAATTAAAGATTTTAATTTCAGCTACCTGCCTTCACAACTGAGTTTTAAAGCAGATATTAATAGACAGTTTGGCGCAATTAAGCCGAGAAGCGTAGGCGAAAACAAATATATCATTCCCGAAACTTACGACAAGTATTTTACCATGCAAAGGGATTATGTAATGCGATGGAATTTTACAAAGTCAATTAATTTTGATTACACCGCAACGGACAATGCAAGAGTGGATGAACCTGCTGGAAGAATTGATACAAAATCTAAAAAAGATTCAGTATGGAATAATTTTTTCAAGGGAGGAAGAAATACCATATTCAATCAAGTAGGTAATTTTTCTTATACACTTCCGACCAATAAATTTCCTTTACTTAACTGGACTACTGTGAATTTCAGGTATCAGGCTTTGTATAAGTGGATTGGTGCTTCTCGTCTTGCAGTGAATCTTGGCAACTTTTTAGAAAATGGGTATCAGGAAGAGGCGACATTTCAAATGGATTTCAGCAGGATTTATCAAAAATCTAAATGGATCAAACAATTAGACCAGCCATCAGATATTGAAAATAAAGAGAAATGGAAAAACAGAGTAACGAAGGTGAAGGATTCTGTTTTAACAAGATCAGGTAAAAAAGTATTACGTACTCGCAGAATTGTTGACCCTTCAGCAATGCCTTATGAAAATGGCGCGTTTAGATTTGTTGGTAAAATGTTGACCAGCATCAAGCAGGCGAATATTTCCGTTTCTCAAAATGCGAATACCAGATTGCCCGGCTATATGGATAGTACAAAGTTCTTTGGACAAAATTTCAATAGCATGGCCCCAGGATTTGATTTCATAGCAGGTCGTCAACCCGATACATCCTGGTTGAATAGAAAATCAAATCAAGGACTTATTTCTAATGACAGCAATTTCAATTCATTGTTTCAACAAAATTTCGATCAGAAAATTACATTGTCTGCTCAATTAGAGCCAATAAGAGACTTGAATATAACGCTGAATGTCAGTAAAACATTCAGTAAGAATTACAGTGAAACATTCAGGTATCTGGATACATTAAATGGTACTAATCCAAGCTTCCTGCATTTGAATCCTTATGCAGGTGGAAGTTTCGATGTCAGCTATATTTCTTATAAAACACTGTTTGGTAAATTTTATCCTAACAGGGTTTCAGAGACATTTAAAACATTTCAGCAAAATAGGGTAGTATTGTCGCAAAGATTAGGTAAGCTAAATCCGTATAGTTCAGGGCAGCCGGTAGGTGCTGATGGATTCTACTATGGTTACGGCAAGTATGCAGTTGATGTTTTGATTCCTTCTTTTATTTCAGCATACACTGGTCAGGATCCAAACAATGTTGCATTGATCAAACAAAAGAATGAAAATGTAAAGTCCAATCCATTTAGATTGATATTGCCCAAACCCAATTGGAAACTCGATTACAATGGATTAGGAAGGGTAAAACCGCTGGATAAATTATTTTCAAGTCTTAGTATTTCTCATGGATACACAGGAAATTTAAGTATGAATGGATTTACCTCTGCATTATTGTATCAGGATGTTTCAAAATATGGTTATCCATCATTTTATGACACTGGTTCCAGAAATTTTGTACCCTATTTTTTGGTACCAAATATTTCTATACAAGAGCAGTTCTCTCCACTGGTTGGAATAGATATGATGTTTGTAAATCAGATGCAGGGAAAATTTGAATACTCAAAAACCAGACAACTAAGTTTAAGTTTGAATGACTATCAATTAAGTGAGGTTAGAACAACTGAATTTGCAATAGGTGCAGGTTACCGCAAAAAAGGGTTGAAATTGCTTGGAGGGTTAACATTGCCTTCATTCTTAAGTAAAAATAAATCCGCTAAACTCGACAATGAAATTAGTTTCAGAATTGATTTTAGGGTAAGAGACAATGTGACATCAAACAGTCGATTGGATCAAGATAACAATTTCACTACTGGGGGAAGTAAAGAAATATCAATTAATCCAACCATAGATTATTTCTTAAACAGTAGAATCAATTTGAAATTATATTTTGACCAAAGAAAAATAAAACCATACATATCTTCCAGTGTTCCTTCAACAAATACAAGAGGTGGTGTTCAGATTAGAATTTCTCTAACGCAATAGATATATAATGAAGTTTACAATAAAATAGATTTCCGTTTTTTTCTAAATTTCATTTCAATTATTTTTATAGAAATAGGTTGCGTTAGCTTGTTGTGTACAGGTAATGGTCAATTCGTTTATGCAAACATGCTCTGGAAGGTTTGCAGCATAGAATATGCTTGCAGAAATATCTTCGGGGCGGAGTGGCTCGTATCCTTGATATGCGGCTGCAGCTTTGATGTCGTCTCCTTTAAAACGAACCAATGAAAATTCAGTTTCAACAGCACCTGGATGGATAGCTGTTACTTTGATGCCATATTTAAGTAAATCAATTCTCATTGATTTGGAAATAGCATCAACTGCAAACTTGCTCGCACAATACACATTACCATTTTCATAAACTTCCTTACCGGCAATAGAACCGACATTGATAATATGCCCTTTTTTATTTTGAATAAGAATGGGTAAAATCGCTTTTGTTACATACAATAGTCCGTTTACATTTGTTTGTATCATTGTTTCCCAATCCTCCATAGAGGCCGTCTCAAAGTTGTCTCTACCTAGCGCTAATCCGGCATTGTTTATCAATATGTCAATATTCTTCCATTCCTCTGGAATACTATTTATACTTTCGACTACAGCATCTTTATTTTGAACGTCAAAGCAAAGGGAATAAACTTGAACATTGTTTTTTGTTTCAATGAAATTTTTAAGTGACTCAAGCTTTTCTTTTCTTCTTCCTGTTATTATTATATTAAACTCTTCACTGGCAAACTTTTCTGCACATGCTTTTCCAATGCCTGAAGTCGCACCTGTTATTAAAACTATTTTTTTCATCAGAATTTATTAGTTTATAAAAGAACAAAAGATTGGAAGCATTACCTTATTAAAATAAGGGTACCTTTTTTTTGAATTTTCTTATTTTTATAATCAATAGCATTTGCATACCAGATGTATGTTCCCGGATCTTGAAGATTCCCTTTGAATGTCCCATTCCAGCCTTCACCAATCACTGAAGTTGAAAATACAAGTTCTCCCCATCTGTTATAAATCTGAAATAGGTCAAGAGACTTTACTCCCAGTGCAATGGGCTTAATATTGTCATTTGTCCCGTCTCCATTTGGTGTGAAGGCGTTAGGCATATAAATATCAGGCAATACCAGGTAATAAAAAACTTTTATTGTATCAGTGCTCTTGCATCCTATGTCACTGGTAGCTTCCACAAAATAAATCACATCGTCATCTGGAGTAGCAATAGGATTGGGGATATTGAGACTGCTTAGCCATAAATTTTCAGGAGACCATTGATAAGTTATATTGCCATTGCTTCCTACAGCAGAAGCATTTAATTGCAGTGGTTGTCCATTCACTATCGATGTATCTTTTGGACCTGCATCAGCAATCAGTTGTTGAATATTCACTCTTACTGTATCCTTGCTTGGTTTAGGACAACCTGCAGTATCAGTAACATAAACAACATAGTCTATGTAATTTCCTTTAGGATTTACTGCGGTAGGGTTTGATATGACAGTATTGTTAAGATAAGGACCCGGATACCAAGTATAGCCGCTACCTCCCGAAGCATGAAGGTAGGCGGAAGTTCCGAGGCATATCATTGTATCTTCTCCTGCGTAAGCATTTGGGTATGGTACAGTGTTGATTATGATACTTTTTTCTTTACTGCAACTCCCAATATTTGCAACCACAGTATAGGTTGTTGAGGGTGCAGTTGGAGTTGCATAAGGGTTTTTAATATAGGCATTGTTTAATGTGCCCGCCGGAGTCCATATAAATTGCAACGCATTTCCGGCTGTTGTGATTTGAACAGAGTCTGTTAAACAAATGGATGTGTCTTGTTGCAAATGCAAAGTAACGGAGTCGACTACACGAACTTTTATGGAATCTCTTGCAGAGCATGCGGGATAACTTGTGTTTATATAAAATAGTACATTATAAACAGTATCAATTAGCGGGTATGCCATTGGGCTAGAAATGGAAGTACTGCTTAAATTATAATTGGGATACCAGCTGTAATTTCCATTTTGAATATCGCTTGTTGCGTTTAATTGTAACCCGTCAATTTTGCAAATGATGGTGTCATTGCTAATGAAGATTTTTGGTTTATCAATAATCTTGATTGGTAAAACGATAGTGTCTTTACAACCCTTGATGCTGCTTGCTATGAGTGTTACATTATAAGTACCGGTATCTGAATAGAGAAATGAAGGATTTGCAAATGAGCTTGTATCAGCGTTTGTATTTAAAACACCAAAATTCCAAGACCATTGGTTGGCATAACCAAATGCAGCATAAGTATTATCACGAAATAATACTGGAACACCCCTACACATAAAAGGAGGATAATTAAAGTTTGCAACAAATCCCGGGAAGACCTTTACGATAGTCTCAGTTGAATCAGCACAATTCGGATCGTCTTTGTTTACAATAAGTTTGATACGATAAATCCCAGTATCTGAAAATATATGTGTAGGATTTGAAAGGGTTGAATAGTTGTTTTGTAATGAGTTGGGATCTCCGAAATCCCAATAACTTGTTAGGTTAAGCGGGGAGCTACTCAAATTGGAAAATGAATAAGAAAATCCATCGCAGGTAATGTATTCAGGACTTAATGTTGCATTTGCAAAATTGCAACCGGCAACAGTAATAATAAAATCCTTTCGGTGCGTGGATATATATTCTCCGTTTCTGTATGAACTCACGCAAACAGAAACTACGTATTTTCCTGGAGCGGGAGCTATGCCAGTTATAATACCTGTTCTGGGATTAATGGAAGCATTAGGCCCTAATGGGTAAAGTCCAGAAAATCCTGATTGATAAACAAGATCTCCGTATGGGGTTGGTTCAATAGGGGAGGCATCTGTTGCAGAGCCGCCATTAAAACCCGCACACATAGTATAAACCAACGAATCGCCGTCCGGGTCAGTAGCACTAAAATCTAAAGAAAAAGCATTGTCATAACAAACTACAGAAATGGTTCTTGAGAACCTCGGACTTTTGTCTCCAATATTGGAAGAATTACCTAATTGATTATTGCCTGGAATTAAAGCCGGATAGGTTGCACCTTCACCATTGGCTCCTGTTGGAATAATGTTAGTTATATTACTTATTCTGCAACAGGTTTGGTAGGCAGCGCTATAGCCATTGTTATTATTTTTAAGTGTTACAATGATCGAATAAAATCCAACTTTGTATACGAGGTTTGGAACACTGCTTATACAACTGGGTGTATTGATTAATGATAAAGGCCCAACGACAGAATCCAAATCTTTATCTATTGTAGCTGAAGTACCAATACCATTATAAGGTGTATTGTTGTCATTATTATATATCCCAATTCTTACCAATGCAGGCATTTGGGCACAATTCCCAGTACAGTTTTCATCCCTGAATAAAATCAATGTAATTCTGTAAGTTCTAGTATTTCCAGAGCCGTAGAGATAATCATATATCATTTCACCTCCCGTAATATGCTTTGCAAATACATTGCTGAAACAAATTAATGTAAGAAAGGTTATAATAATTTTTCTCATGCAGAGGCAAAATTACATAGGTAAAACGTAAATAAAGTCAATAAGGGGTTTATTTACTTGTGATTTTTGTTATATTATCTACAAAATCATCAATGATATTATTTACACGATTGGGTTCTTCTATCATTCCCATGTGCGCTGATGCTGTCATTATATGAAAATAAGTGACATTTGAGACATGAGATTGATAAAGCAGGTCATTTAATGGAATGACTTGATCATGCTTACCGGCTATCATTAACAACGGAATTTTTAATTGAGTAAGAATTTCGGTGCTAAGCGGTCTTTTCATAATCGCACGGTAATATTGAATCAGAACTTGATTGCTATCAGTTCCAGCGAATTTTAAAATTTCGTCTAAATTTTCTTTGTGTTTATCGCTTTCAAAAAACAATCCCGGCAAACTCGTTTTTAAAAAAGCCAATGAGCCATTTTCCTCAATAAATGAAATCGATTTTTTTCTGATAGCTTTTCTTTCTTCAGTATCAATAAATGCAGTGGAATGAATTAACCCTATACCCAATAAATCGCTTTGATATTTTTTTTGATAAGCCAAAGTGATATATCCACCCATGCTGTGTCCTAACATTACACAAGCAGTAATATTTTCTTTGAGTAGAACATCTTTTATAGCAATTGTAAAATCAGACAAATTGGCTTCGTTATTCATTAAGCATTCACTTCCGCCAGAACCCGGTATGTCTATAGAAATGACCAAGTGTTTTTTTTCTAAAAAAGATATTTGATGATTCCAAATCGTATGGTCCTCAGCAAATCCATGAATCAATACTACCGGAAGCCCCTTTCCGCAAATATCATATTGCACTATCTGATTTTTGGATAAAATATTTTTTATCATCTGATTATTTAATGGAAATTTTGTAGGATCTGTATGATAACAATATGACAAATGGAATGAGTGAAATATTCAATTGTTGAGGAATGAAGCACCAAGCTAATATCAATAATGTAAGCAGAATAGACAATAATAAAAAATACTTTTTAAAATGCTTGTTTTTCTTTCCTATAAAAAAACAAGCAATCGTATTTGTAGGAACAGCCCAAAGAAGGTTGAAATTGTATTTAGTCATGCTGTGATCTGTCACTGTCCACATCAAAATAAATAAGATTCCAAGAAGTCCCGTTATGAAGAAAATGAAGCCATCCATATAACATGTAATTTTCATGGCCAATTGATTTTTCAATAAGCTTATCATAATATGAAATAATGAAAAAATGCAAAGTACAAATAGCGGAGTAAAGATGGATGAAGAATGAGTATGAATGGGCGCTTTAATTAAAATGGTTTTTGCTTCAACGAGTCGATGGTTTTTGCAACTGTCAATAGATTTCATAAGATTATCAGGAAGAAAAGCTTGTTCGGATGCAGTCATCAGCTTGTCAGCAGGTAACCCCAATAGTAAATCAATTCCCAGTTTACTCCAATACTGTCCGCCCTTATCAAGGTATTCATGTATCGCCTCTCTGAATTTGGTTTGCGAAGACATTACTGCAGGCAATTCGGCTTCAGGTGATTTGTTTTTCGAAATGATATCTCTGAGTCTGGTGGTGCAATTGTCCAAAAAGAAATCGTATTTGTAATATTTATTCTCTTCCTTTAAATTTTCTATGAGGGCTTTTTTAATATTGGTTTTTTCTTCAGAAGTAAAATGGAGAACTTGTTCAGTAATTCCTCTTCCATCTAAAGCATAAGCATTGATAAAGTCATCTGATCTTTCGATACTAACAAAGTACAACAGTTTTCCCCGAGTGAATTTTAAGTAAAAATCTTCATCATCAAAATTAAAAGTGCCATAATTAAATACATAATCGGCTACATTGTTGCTGTCAATGATTCTAATGGCACTGTGACCAAAAATGGAATAAAGTTCTTCTCCCGGTGTACAGGTTAGTAATGATATTCTGATGCGCGAAGAATCTTGCGCTAAGGTCTTTTTATTTGAAAACAGAAAAAGTAAAGGCAATAAAAAAAATGCTGCAATTATGTTTTTCATATTAGAAGAATTGAACTGGTTCACGTAAAGTTAGTAAACAGAATTTTGATTTTCTGATTAAAGTCGTTTCTTTATTATAGACTTTTATTTAAATTAGTTTGTAAATTTTTCCGGGCAATGTCATGATGATATTTTTCATTTCTAATGAGAGCAAGCAACTCGCCATAGTACTATAAGATAATTTGCTTTTTTGAAAGATATTGTCAAAATGTGTTTGCCCAAATATTTCTAAGATATCGACAATTACTTTTTCATCATTGCTGCATTCAGTAAATAATTTTCTTTGCTTTTCTTTCTGTATATTTTTTGGATGATCCCAGCCCATCATTTCAATAATATCCGCAGCACTGTTTATGATGTGTGCCTTATTTGATTTGATTAGGTAATTGCATCCTTCACTTTTAGGGTCGTTTATTCTACCTGGTACTGCAAAAATATCTTTATTGTAACCATTTGCTAATTCTGCTGTTATAAGTGATCCGCCTTTCTTTCCTGATTCCACAATGACCAATGCATCGCAAATGCCTGCAATAATTCTATTTCTTTTAGGAAAGTTTTGTCTGTCAGGGTTGCTTCCTGTTCCAAACTCGGTAAGTAACCCTCCGTTTTTTATTATCTCTCTTGAAAGCAATTTATTTTCCGGGGGATAAATTCTATCTAATCCATGAGCCAAAACTGCCACAGTAGGGATATTGTTTAATAGAGAGGATTTATGTGCAATGGTGTCGATGCCATAAGCTAGACCGCTGATAATTGTAATACCTGTTTTATTCAATTCCTCAATTATTTTATGGCAGATAATTTTTCCGTAATCAGAATTGTTTCTGGTACCTGCTATTGAAACGATTTTATAATCATTCAAATTCACATTCCCCTTATAATAAAGCAATACTGGGTTGTCATAACATTGAAGCAATCTTTTAGGATAATCTTCGGAAGTCAGAAAAATTGGCTTAATTCCGTTTTTCTCCATAAACTCGATTTCCTTTTCAGAAGAATGGAAACCATTGAATTTCTTTATGCAGTTTGCTCTTATAGAACCAATACCATCAATTTTTTCAAGATGAGCTTTCGGCGCCTTGAAAATATCTGAAGCATTTTTGTATTTGTTTAAAAGCGTTTTTGCATGTACATCTCCAATTTGCGGGACTCTAGTTAAAGCAATTTGATATATTAGTTCATTGTTCATCTTAAGGAACAATGATAGTAAATGATTTAGTTTGAAAGAATGTGTATTTCCGTTCTTCTGTTGTTGCTTTTCCCTTTTTCGTTCTCATTGGAGTCTATAGGGTGTGTTTCACCAAAGCCATTATAACGAAGTCTTGAGGATGCTATACCCTTTTTTTTCAGGTATTCTGCAACGGATTTAGCTCTGTTTATGCTTAGTGTTAAATTGGCTTCTTTGGTACCTGAATTATCGGTGTGACCTTCAATTTCAATCATCAAAGAAGGATTCTCATTCATCAATAATATTACTTTTCCCAACTCATCATAGGAAGTGCTTTTTAATTCATAACTGTTGTTCTCAAAAAATATATTTTTCAGAACAACGGCTGCACCTGCTTCCAATGGGTTGAGTGCTATGTCAATGTTGTAAAAGGAATCTGCTGTGTTTTTTTCAATGGTAAAATTGTTTGAAAAAAAGAGGTAGCCTTTTCTGTTGACATTAAATGAATAGGATTTTCCCTCGGGAAGGGTGATGAAATAGTCTCCCTCTTCATCCGTTTGAATTTTAGTTGCACTCTTTTGATTATTGATGTCTGAAAGTTCAACGGTACTCGGAAGGCCTTCGGATGTTTTTTTGTCATAAACATGCCCTTTGATCCAAATGGTTCTGTTAGCCCTTATATCATCTCTTAATTCAAAACTATAAATATCCAGTCCATTTTCTAAGTTTCCGAAATCACTGGCATAGTAAGATGTTTTTCCATCGGAAGAAACAATCAATGAGCCCTCATCATTGATCGTGTTGACCGGGTATCCAAGATTTAAAGGTTTCATCCAAAGGCCACTGTCATTTTTTACTGAAACAAATAAATCCGACATGCCATATCCCTCATGTCCATTGCTGTTGAAATAAAGATGCTGATTGTCTGCGTGAATGAATGGACATGTTTCATCTTCTTTCGTGTTGATTATGCTCCCCATATTTTCGGGCTTTCCCCAATTGCCTTTATTGGTTTTATGCGAAACCCAAATGTCTTTCCCCCCAAATCCTCCAGGTCTGTCGCTAGAAAAATACAAATCTTTTTTATCAGGCGAAAGCGAAGGATTCGATTCCCAAAATTCTGTATTAATCGTCAAACCTATGTTTTGGGGTTCTGTCCATTCGTTGTTTTTATTTCTGTATGAGGTATATAAATCGCAACTTCCAGCACCTTCAGGATAATTACATCCAGTAAAAATCAGACATTGACCATCTTGGGAGATTGTCTGAGCTCCTTCATTCATATTGGTGTTTATTTTTCCATTAATTGGTTGTGCATCCGACCATTTTCCGTTGTTGTATTCACTTACATAAAAATCCTCGTCGCCGTTAATCCTTCTATTGAAAACCATTTCCTTTCCATTAATGGTTATTGAGGGGAAATACTCCAGTGCTTTTGTGTTAATACCAGTTCCTATATTTTGAGGTTCAAAAATAAATTGATTCCCCTTGTGTTCATTTTTATATTGAATAGCAAAAAGGTAAGTTTTTTTTCTGTAATTACCGGCTTCTATACTTTGACGATTTAATTTTTCAATACTAAGAAATGTATTGATGGCTGACAGAGCATTTTCAAAATTTCCTGTTCCTGCAAGTGAAATCGAATACGGAAGATAGTAGTAGAGTGAAAATACACTGTCAAGTTGAATTCCCTTTTCAAAGTCTTTGACAGATTGATTGTAATTTCTTATATCTGCGTATATACCTGCACGTGAGAGATAAGCTTCTACATAATCAGGGTGAATTTTTATAGCTTCTCCGATTTTTTTAATTGACTCGGGGTATTTTCCATTTACGGCAAATGTATAGGCCTCCTCATATAATTTTTTGGCTTTCTTATTTACTTTTTCAGGATCGTACCATTGTGAATAGGAAAATAAAAAAGTAAAAAAGGTAATTGCCAAACAAATTATTTTTCTATTCATGGAAAGTTTGGATTGTATCATTGCTGTGGCCTTAAAAACTATTTTACAAAAAAATCTATACTCTTTTGCTTAAGAGATTTTTAAGGTATTTGTATAAATTTATGAGTTTGTAAGGAAAGAGTCCATTGTGGATTGTTTTTGATATAGTTGATAATCATCGGAGTGGCTATATCTGCTTTACTCCATTCAGGTTGTAAATACAATTTACAATCAGGCGATACCATAGCAGCAAATTTTTCGGCCCATTCAAAATCTGATTTATGATAAACGACTATTTTCAATTCATTTGCAATAGGCAATATCTCTTGTAGAGGCTCTTTAAATTTTTTTGGGGATAAACAAATCCAGTCCCATTTCCCACTGACTATATGTGTTCCGGATGTTTCCAGGTTGATTTCATATCCGGCTTCCTTTAATGCGGACGTTAAATTATCAAGAGGATGCATCAGAGGTTCTCCTCCTGTAATTACGATCAACCCTGATGAAATTGTTTCTTTTACATTCGCAACGATTTCATGAATACTCTTCTTAGGATGAACATCTTGATCCCAGCTTTCTTTTACATCGCACCATACACAGCCGACATCACAGCCTCCTAACCTTATGAAATAAGCAGGTCTGCCCTGATGGTAACCTTCTCCCTGTAATGTATAGAAATGCTCCATAACAGGAAGTTCAAGAGCTGAAATTTGGTTTATCTGATTCAATGGATTTATTTAAAAATTAGTTACAAGATTTCGTTCCTGTTTGTATAAGCATTGTAGGTATTTTTTAATAAGGCAGCAATTGTCATTAATCCTACACCGCCGGGAACAGGTGTAATGAAGCTGCATTTGGGCGCAACTGTTTCAAATATTACATCTCCAACTATCGAAAATCCCGACTTTTTTGAATCATCTTTTACCCTGGTAATGCCGACATCAATAACAACTGCATTTTCTTTTATCATGTCTGCTTTTACATAGCCGGGAATTCCTACAGCAGCAATTACGATATCACCTTGCAGACAAATTTCTTTTAGGTTAATAGATTTACTGTGACAAACAGTTACGGTACAATTACCAAATGGATGCGACTGATTAAGTAAAATACTGATTGGCCGACCTACAATATTACTTCTTCCGATTACAATTGCATGTTTGCCTGAAGTTTGTATGTTGTAATGTTCAAGCATCAGCATTATGCCATAGGGAGTAGCCGGTATGAAAGTAGGTAATCCCTGTACAAGCTTTCCTGTATTGATTGGGTGAAGTCCATCCACATCTTTTGTAGGATCAATCAGATGTATGATTCGCTGTTCATTGATTTGTTTTGGTAACGGGAGTTGAACCAAAATTCCATCAATAGTATCTTCTTCATTTAGTTTTTTGATAGTTTTAATCAACTCAAACTCCGCTATATCTTCTTCAAGTCTGATAATTGAACTTGCAAAACCGATCTCCTCGCAGTTTTTTATTTTGCTGGCAATATAAGTTTCACTGGCGCCATTGTGCCCAACCAACACCGCAGCTAAATGAGGAGCCCGTTTGCCTTTTTCCTTTAGAAAGGCCACTTTTTGTTTTAGGTCATCCTTAACAGCCTGAGATACAACTTTTCCATCTAGTATATGCATTTTGCAAAAATAGACAACAAAACATAACTAGGACTTTAATCCACCACATTTATTATAAGTTTAAGAACAGGGAAGTCGCTTGTTTGCTAAAAACAAAGGAATCTTCATTAAACAATTAGTCTTAATGAATAAAACTGCCGAATAAAAAAGGTAAAATGTCTGTTTCAAAGAGATTAATCACTTTTTAAAATGGTTATTTCAACTGGGTTATTGTGATTGATCGATATTATTTTGTTTTTAAAAAAATGAAAAAGGGGCTGGTTTTTTCAGTGATGATTTTCGGGACAATTAAGTTGACAATGGCACAATCATTTTCATTGGTATCAAATAATGAATCCTCAGGTTTTAATGATTATTCTGTCCAACAATTCGATGTGTTTTCATTTTCACGCAATCCTTCTACTTTGATGAACGATCATGGTATTATGGTAGGTGTTTTTTCTGAAAGAAAATTTATGTTACAAGAGTTTAGTGTCAGTAAAGTTGTTTTTTCCGCTGCAACAACTAAGGGGAATGTAGGGCTAATGGCGACGCATGGAGGCGGATTAGATTACAAGGAGACAGCTGTTTCCTTCTATTATGCTAAAAAATTATCCGACAATTTTAACGTAGGTACTGGGTTCAACTATCTTCGTAAAAATCTGAAGATAGATTATCCCTATAGTGGCATAGGTACTTCGATAGGCTTCAATTTTATTTTGTCTCCTCAATTGCAGTCTGGTATATCATTTCACAATCCTTTGAGACTATTTATTACAAGCAGCTCAAATTTTATATTGCAATACAAATATGAATTTGGAATAGGTTGTGATGCAACGAGTCAGTTTTATATACACATCCACGGTGTTAAGCAAGAAAATTGTCCTGCAGAAATTTCCGCCGGATTTCAATACAAACCAAGCAATAAATTCATGTGCAAAGTTGGAGTGAGATCTGATTCAAAATCAATATACCTGGGCGCAGGTTTTAAAGTCAAGAAAATGATGGTAGAAATCATGTTGCTAAATCACCCTCAATTGGGAATAAGCCCTGTATTGTTCATGAATTCAAAAATTAAAGAGTCATTTTCTTGGAATGGAAAGGTGGAGAAATAAAAAAAAGGATGTTGATTTTACAATTGTGTATTTAAACCAACAATAATCTTAATGAAGCTAATTTATTTTTCAATTGCGTTATTTTTCTTTTCTTTCAATGCTAATTCACAAAATGAAATATCTCTTACTGAGTCACAAGATGTGATAGTAAACGATGCATCATTGATGAATATAAATGAAGTTTTACAGGATGATTTTTCGCAGAAAAATCAGTTATTGTATTCCGATCCATTGGATCTGAATAGTGCAAATAAAGAAGACTTGGAAGCTTTAGGCATTTTAAATGATGTGCAGATTGAATCCTTTTTTTTATATCAAAATACTTTCGGCAAATTAATTCACAAATATGAATTACAATCCATTCCCTTGTGGGACATTTCGGTAATAAAAAAAATATTGCCCTATGTTTTCGTAATAGATAAATCTACAATTGGCAGTTCATTGAAAGAACTTTCTAAGAAGGGGAATACTGAGATTTTATGCAGAATCTCGCGAAAATTTATCAAGGATAATTTTTCATCTGAAACAGATAATCTAGGTTCTCCCGAACATATTTCTTTTAGGTATAAAAAAGTAGTAGGCAATAAATCTCAAATCGGAATTGCGGCTGATAAAGATGAGGGCGAGCAGTTATTTAATCATTCGCAAAAAAAAGGATTTGACTTTTACTCTGCCCACTATTTTAGAAGTGGAAAAGGGATAGTAAAGGCTATTGCAATTGGAGATTTTTTAGTCAATATTGGTCAGGGTTTAATCCAATGGCAAAGCATGGGATATGGAAAAGGCTCAGAAATAACCATGTTGAAAAGACAATCCTCGGTTTTAAAACCCTATGCTTCTTTTGGGGAAATTAATTTTGAAAGAGGTTTGGGAATGACCATTGGAAAAAATAATCTTGAGGCTACCTACTTCGCATCTTGCAGAAAACAGGATGCAAATAAAATGTACGATAGCATAGAAGGAAGAGAATTTATTTCGACAATTTCTAGAACAGGACTGCACCGAACCCTGAAAGAGTTGAGAAACAAAGGAAATGAAAATCTTTGGGTCTTAGGAGCTTGTCTTACAAGAAAATTTGACAAAGCAAAAGTGTCGTTTAATTATGTTTATGATAAGTTTGATAAACCCTTCATGCAATCCGCTAATCCCTACAATTTATTTACTTTCAATGGACGAAGTATGATGAATTATGGGTTTGATTACAACTATACTTCTGAAAATTCTCATGCATTTGGAGATATTTCATTGTCAAATAATGGCGGTTTGGCAATAACGCAAGCAATAATTACAAGTGTTTCCAAAAGTATTGACATTAGTTTGCTTTATCGTCGTTTTTCAAAAGATTATTGGGCTCTAAATCCAAATGCAATTGCTGAAAATAGTTCGGTAATGAATGAAACTGGGTTGTTCACAGGAATCATCATTCGTCCGAATGATCGTGTGAAAGTATTTGCCTACTTTGATCAATTTAACTTTCCTTGGTTGAAGTTTAATACGAATGCCCCAACTTATGGTCAAGAACATTATTTGCAGGTGGAATATCAACAATCAAAGAAGTTGAATGTTTACAGTCGATATAAAATCAAGATGTATAATGTCAACAAATCAGAGCAGCAGCCTGGAGTTCTCACGACTTTTTATACCAATAGACGAAGCTGGAGAACACAATTTGAGTTGCAATTAACCGAAAATACAAAGATGAAAACCAGGGTTGAGTATTTATGGGTTTCAAATGAACAAAAAAAGAATGGGGAAGGAGCCATTTTTTTAAATGAATTTTTTTACAAGTCATTACGAAAGCAATTTTCCTGGAATGCACAATGTGTATTTTTTGAAACGGATGATTATGATACTAGGATTTATGGGTTTGAAAATGATGTAAAATACAGCAATGCAATGATCATTTACTACCAAAAAGGAGCTAGAATTGTCACTAATTTTAATTATAAAATAGCAAAAAAGGCAGATATTTCTTTGAAATGGGGTAAAACATTCTATTTTAATTCACAATTTTCAGAGGATCAGCAACATTTCAATAATACAGAGGTAAAGCTTCAAATCACTTATCAATACTAGCTTTTAGCGACTGTTTAATAGATTTTATATATAGAATTTCTCCTCTGCATAAATTAAGAGTTAATAATTACTTAACATTTTTTTTTTGTGAAATCATTTTTCCCTATTTTTGAGTCTAATCTAAAATCATAATTAATCACACATGAGAAGATTTTTATCATTATTCGCCGTGTTGATGTTCAGCGGAATGCTGGCTTCGGCACAATCTCGCGTGATCTCAGGACAAGTGAGAGACAATGCGGGAGAGTCCGTAAAATTTGCAACTGTGACAGAAACAAGCACTAAAAATGCTGTAAACACAGATGCTAACGGTAATTTTTCAATCAAGGTTAAAAGCGCCTCTTCGACTTTAACCATTAGTGCTGTTGGCTACAATGTAAAAGTAGTTACACCTTCTGGCGATGTTGTTGTTGCAACCCTTGAAAGAAATAACAAAGAAATGACTGCAGTTGTAGTTACTACGGGACTAGGTCAGCAAAGACAAGCCAAAGAGTTGGGATACTCAACTGCTAAGGTGAAAGCACCGGAGTTAACACAGGCTAAAGTGGTTAATCTTCAAAATGGTTTGACTGGTAAAGTTTCTGGTTTGAACATTCAAACTACTAACAATGGTGTATTTGCCGATACTAGAATCACTTTACGTGGTATCAGGTCATTGACAGGTAACAACCAACCAATGTTAGTATTGGATGGTGTGCCAATTTCATTAAGCTACATTTCTTCAATAAATCCAAATGATATTGCTGATGTAACAATTTTGAAATCAGCTTCATCTACGGCTATTTATGGACCTGATGGGGTGAATGGTGCTATTGTAATCACTACTAAAAGAGGTACAAAAGCTAAGCCTACAATTACATTGAGCCATACAGTTCAATTGGAAAAAGTAGCATTTATGCCTTTGTTCCAAGATCAATTTGGTTCTGGTTCTTCTGAAGATGATAATCATAATGGTGTTTATGACCCAATTGAAAATCAGGGATATGGTGATGCATTCGATGGTTCATTAAGACAAATCGGTCGCGATGGTCCTGGTAGCTTGAAGAATTTTGTAACTTATGAGGCTCGTCCTGATGAGAAAAGAAAATTCTGGAGTACAGGTGTTACCAATCAAACTGATTTCTCTATTGCAACCGGCGATTTCTACTTGAGTGTTCAAAATGTTGACATCAAGGGTATTATGCCAAGCGATGTAAATAAGAGACTTTCTGCTCACGTATCTTCTGTAAAAGAAGTAACCAATAAATTAAGAGCATCTTATAATGTTCAATATACCTTAGGAAATTACAATGTAAATGCAGGTAGTTCTTTTGGTAATGGTAGAGATTACGCTCCATATTGGAACTTAATCAATACCCCAATGCAAATACCAGTAACAAAATATAAAAATTGGCAGACTGATTACTTCTCTTCTCCTGATGGATACTATAATGATTACTATTATAATCCATATTGGACTGTTGACAATTTTAGAAATAAAGGTCGCTCAGACGATGTTTTAGGAAATTTAGAATTCAATTACAAACTAAATCCAAACGTCAATGTAACATATCGTCTTGCTGCAAATTACTCTGGAGGTTCTTACAAGGCAACACAAGGTGCACTGAATTACAGCACATTTGCCATAGCAAGTGGTAAATCTGTTGCACAGTCAAATATTCCTGCTGCTGTAATTGATGGATCAAGTTATTCAAACAGAATCAATTCTGAGTTGTTTGCTACATTCAGAAAGCAAGTTGGTAAGTTTAAATTAGATGGATTGATAGGTCAGTCTTATCGTGAAATAAATTCTAAATCTGTATCTAATAGTAGTGATAATTTAGGAATACCCGGAGTGTTTAATGTGAGCGTAAGAAAAGGAGAACCTAATGTTTCTGAAGGAAATTCAAAAACAAAACTGGAAAGATACTTTGGAAAAATTTCTGCAGGGTATGAAAATTGGGCATTTGCAGAGGTTACAGGAAGTAATGATATCGACAGCAGATTGGCTAATCCTTATGATTACAAATTCAAAGATATTAGCTTTTTCTATCCTGGTGTGAGTGCTTCAGCTGTTTTGAGTGAAGTGATACCAGCAGTTAAAAACAGCAAATACATTTCATTTTTGAAATTAAGAAGCGCAATTTCAAAAACAGGTAACGTGAACTTGGGTGCATATAGTTTACAAAATACTTTCACACAATCTAATGGATTCCCTTACGGATCATTGATTGGATTTTCTGCAAACAATACTCTGCGTCAATCAAGTTACAAGCCTGAGTTTGTAAAAAATAATGAAGTAGGTATTGAACTTGGATTGTTGGATAATAAAGTAAATTTTGAAGCTACTCTTTACAAACAAAGGAATTCTAATCAAATTATTACTGTTGCCTATTCTACCTCTACAGGTTATCCAAGTGCATTGTTGAATGCGGCTGATTTTACCAACAAAGGGTATGAATTGGATTTGAAATTAACTCCAGTTCTTAAATTGGGTAAATGGAATGTAGATTTGAAAATGAACTATTCACATCAGTCAAACAAGGTTAATAGCTTAGTGGATGGTGTTAATGAGTTAGGAATTGGTAATGGTAACTTTATTATAGTTGGTCAACCTGCATATACATTTAAGTTGACAGATTATGTTCGCGATGCTCAAGGTAGAGTTATTGTTGATGCTACTACAGGTTATCCAAGTATTGATCCAAAAACAAAACAATTTGGTCAAACACTTCCAAAAGATATCTTTGGTACTACTCTAACAGTTAGCTACAAGAGTTTATCATTAAGTGCTGTAGCAGATTACAGAACAGGAAATCAAATATATAGCGGAATCGGACCTAATATGGATTTCTCAGGAATTTCATACAGATCAGGTCAAAATAGCCGTCAGCCTTTTGTTTTCCCTAATTCAGTTATCGAAACATCTCCTGGTGTTTATTCTCCTAATACAAATGTGTATACTCAAAGTGGTGGATATAATTTCTGGTCTCAATCAAGAAACACTAGTGTTAATTCAAACTACTTATGTAGTGCAGCTTTTGTGAAATTAAGAGAAATGGCTTTAACTTACACTATGCCTTCTAGTTTGTTTACTAACAAAGGAATTAAAGGAATGACTGTAGCTATTACAGGAAGAAATTTGATGACTTGGTTGCCAAAAACAAATGAGTGGACAGATCCTGAGTTTTCAAATACTACAGGTAACGCACAAGGTGTTAATGGTTTAGATAATACTCCACCAACTAGAATTTTTGGAGCAAACGTAACTTTACAATTTTAATTATTAAATAATAATAATATGAAATACAGAAAAATCGCACTTCTCTTCGTCGCTGTAACATTCCTTTTAGGTTTATACAGTTGCAAGAAAGATAGTTTCAACATCAATCAAGATCCAAACAATGCTACTGATAGTACTGTAGCATACAATGTAATTTTACCCGCTGCTCTTAATAATACTGCTAGAGTAGTTTCGAGAAACTGGGCTTGGTTACAAAATTACTTAGGTTATTGGGCTCGTTCCGGTACATATGCTCCTAATACTGAAGAAGAAACGTATGAAATTACCACAAATTTCCAAGCTGGAATTTGGTCTGGGATGTATGATAACTTATATGATTATCAGGTAATGGAAAATGGAGCAAATAAAGCGGGCGCTTCTTTCTATGAAGGGATTGCTAAAATCATGAAGGCTCACAACTACGGAATATTAGTTAGTATTTACAACAATGTGCCCTATTCTGAGGCTTTAAAAGGTGCTTCTATTAAAACCCCAAAATACGATGATGGGCTATCTATCTACAAAGACTTATTAAGACAATTGGATGTTGCTATTGAATTAATAAAAAATGCAGATGAATCTGAAACAGGTCCTAATGCAAATGTATTGACTGATGACATCATGTTTGGTACTCAATTGTTTCCTTCAACATCAATGGAAGAACAAAAAGTTCGTTGGGTTCAATTCGCTAACACTTTAAAATTAAGAATCCTAACGAAATTCATGAATGGTGGTTTGGAATCTAACACTGCTGGTACAGTTGGAACTCCAGCTTCTTATGTTCCTGGAGTAGATTTACAAGCAGAATTTGCACTAATTCAGGCTGAAGGTACAGGGTTTTTAGACTTTGATGCTGAGGTTCAACCTGGTTATCTATCAGATAAAGGAAATCCATTTTACAATTTATATGTTGCAGATGATGCAGGATCAGCTACTTCAGGTTCTGTTTATTATAAGGCCAATAGTTATGCTGTAGGTTCTATAGATGGAACTACTCCTGGTTATTATGGTTATAATTTCGATCCTAGAAAATTTTTGTTGTATTCTGCTAACGCATCAAATAAATACAAAGGTGTAGATTATGGTGCTCCATCATCTACAGATAATGCTGCTAGTATGTTGTCTGGTATAGGATCTGGATTATACAGAGGAGTTGATCAGCCTCAATGGATATTAACTGCAGCAGAATCTTATTTCCTTCAAGCTGAATGTATGAATCGTGAATTTTTAGCGGGTGATGCAGCAGCTACATTAAATAGCGGGATTGCTGCTTCAATTATTAGTTTAGGTGGTGATGCAGTTGATGTGGATGATTATATCGTTGGAAATGAAGGTTATCCTGACGTAGATTACATTGCAACAGAAATTTTTGCTGACGGTGCAACTGGAGGATTGTTCACTATTATTTCTCAAAAATGGTTTGCATTAAATGGTATTGCTCCTTTTGAAGTTTGGAGTGACTACAGAAGAATTGATATATCTTCTTCAGTTAATCACTTTGTATATGGCGGCCCTGTTGAGTATTTAGATGGACCAGCTATTTCAGTAAGTCCAGCAAATACCAGAACTGAAATTCCGGTACGTTTATTGTACCCTCAAGGTGAGTATTTGTATAATCCTGTAAATGTTGGTGCGCAACCTTCAGCTGGTAGTTATCCATTTTCTCATATATTTTGGGATTTACAATAATGTCTAATTTTATACCAACACTATAATAATTTAAATAAAATAGTATGAAAAAAATATCAATTATTCTTTTGTCACTTATGGTGATTTTAAACACCGGATGTTTGAAAGACAAAGGATTTGAAAATCAAGTGTACGGAATCAAAGATCCATCCGGATCTCCTATTGCCGTAGGTTTTAATTTAAAGGGAAGCGCTTCTTACATTAGATCTGTCGCCTTGGATGCATCTGGAGATGCACAAACAGTGAATGGTAATAATCTAACAATTGGATATTATGCATCAACAACAGCACCAAAAGATATCAATGTTACTGTTGCATTAGATCCTACTATTATTGAAGACTACAATAATACGAATGGAACTGCTGTAGAGGAACTTCCTGCAAGTGCCTATTCTATTGAAAATCAAAATGTTGTAATAAAAGCAGGTAATCAAAACACTTCAATAAATCTTAGTGTACTTTCTACTTTAGCTTTGGATATTAGTAAAACTTATGCGTTGGCTTTTAAAATTGTTAGTACTGATAATGGAATACAAGTTGCATCTAATATGAAGCAACATCTATTACTTTTCAATATCAAAAATCAATACGATGGTCGCTATCAGTTAGATTTCACCAATGTACACCCTACCTATAACCCAACAGGTTTAGGTACATCTGTAGAAGTTGAAATGTGGACTTCCGGACCAAATTCTGTAAAGATTTTTTGGCCTGATGCAGGAGGATTTTATAATCCAGCTATTCTAAACAACTCTTTACAATATTTTGCAAGTCAGGAGCCAGAATATACTATAGATCCTGTTACTAATGCAGTTACTGTAAGTAATTCTTCTCCTACTGCCACAACAGTGTATGAAATGATTGCTGGCTATGATTCACATTATGACCCAACTACAAAAAGTATTTTTGCTAAATGGGGGTATAGTGCAGGAACACGTGAGTGGACTCAAGAGTTTACTTATTTAGGCCCTCGCTAATTTTGCTTTATATTATTTAAAAAAGAGGTTGTTAAATATTTAACAACCTCTTTTTTGTTTATGTTATTTCCTCTTTCTAATTTTATAAAATATGGGATATAAATTATTACTCGCATCAATTTTGATCTTTTTTTGTCTGCAAGGAATTACACAAGCATTGAGTTATACCGATCCAGCTGCCGGTTATTTAAAGATCATGCTTGAAAAAGGGTCGCAAGGAACTTATCAACAAATCGGTAATTTTAAAGTGATTGGCACTTGTTATCTGTTTGGAGAGCGATTGAATGGTAGTGCTTACTCGGACAAAGAAAAATCTGAAAATGTTGGTCTTAGCTACAATATGTACAAACAGCAGGTGGATATTTATCCCAATCAATCGAATTTCGCTATAGTAAAACCTGCAGAAGAAGTTGATTCATTCGTGGTATTTAAATCAGCCTCTCAATATATCAAAGAGGACTTGTGTTTCTATAGTTCAAAGCTATTGGATGATCAGTTGCCGGATTGTTTTTTACTTCTTGTTCAAAATGGCCCGCGTTACAAATTATATAAATCGTATAAAGCTACCTTGGATTATGTAAGCACTAATTATATTCAATCAGAATTAAGACAATTTTCTATCGACTATACTTACTATTATTATGATGCTAAAAATAAGGCATTAAAGAAAATAAAACTTTCTAAAAAGAAAATCGTAGATGAGTTTGCATCATTAATGGATGTTTCTGAAATACTAGATCATCAAAGTATCAGCACAAATCCAGAACAAGCATTAAAAGCTATTATTGAACAACTTAATAAAAAATCAGAATAATTATATGTCAACAAATAACGCTCAGGAAAATCAATTAAATATCGAGATTTCAGAAGAAGTGGCCGAAGGTACTTACGTAAATCTTGCAATCATAACACATAGTCATGCGGAATTTGTTGTAGATTTTGTAAATGTAATGCCCGGTAATCCGAAAAGCAAAGTTAAAAACAGAATTATACTAACTCCATTTCATGCTAAAAGATTAATGAAGGCAATGATTGACAATGTAAAGAAATTTGAGGCAGTCAATGGTGTAATTCAGGATATGGAATCTGTAGAAATTCCTTTTAATTTCAGTGGTCCAGTAGGTCAGGCTTAATTATTAAAGTAGTTTTTCCTTTTTTAAGAATATTAATTTACAATAAACCTTCGTCCATAAAGCTGAAGTATCCTTCATTACTCACGATGATATGATCTAACAGCTTGATGTCAAGAAATGCTGCTGCCTGATTGATTTTTGAAGTGATATCTTCATCTGCTTTGCTCGGTTGTAAATTTCCGGAAGGATGATTGTGACTCAACACTATGCTGGTGGCATTATGCTCCAATGCAAATTTCAATATCAGTCTGGGATCTGCTACAGTACCAGTAATTCCACCCCGACTGATTATTTCAAAATGCACTATTTTATTAGCCCTGTTAAGATATACAACCGCAAATATTTCATAAGCTAAATCCTGAAATGCACTTTTAAGATATTCGGCAATATCTGTACTGCAACGTATTTGTGGTTTTCGAAGAAAATCTGATGAATGTCTTCTTCTACCTAATTCAAGTGCTGCAGCAATGATGATTGATTTTGTTTCACCGATACCTTTCATTTTTTGTAAGTCTTTTAAACCCATTTTAGCCAATTCATGAAGGTTGTTCTTGCTGGTTTCCAGTATTTTTCTGCTAAGTTCTACTGCAGATTGATGTTGGGTTCCGGTACGGAGTAAAATTGCCAATAATTCTGCGTTACTTAAACTATTGACCCCAGATTTAATTAATTTGTAAGAAGGCTGATCATCAGAAGCCCAGTTTTTTATGGATGTATATTCATTTTTATTTTTTTTCATAGCGGTGGATTATTTGCGCTAAACTAAATGTAATTTTGCTAAATAAATTTCACCCCTCAAAACTTATCAAATGGACTCCAATGCTAAAATATTTTCCGGTAGAGCTTCTAAGTATTTGGCTGAAAAAATTGCCAGAAAATTTGGGGAGCCTCTCGGAAATGTAAAAGTGCAAGTGTTCAGCGATGGTGAAATTGGAGTGGAATATGAAGAGAGTATTCGGGGAAGATTTGTTTTTCTAATCCAAAGTACATTCTCCCCCGCAGAAAATTTAATGGAGTTATTGTTAATGATTGACGCTGCAAAAAGAGCCTCGGCATATAAAGTTATTGCTGTTATTCCTTATTATGGTTATGCAAGGCAAGATAGAAAAGATAAACCTAGAGTGGCTATTGGTTCAAAACTGGTGGCTAATACATTGGTAGCTGCAGGGGCAGATAGGGTGGTAACAATGGATTTACATGCACCGCAGATTCAAGGCTATTTTGATATACCTGTTGATCACTTGGATTCATCTGCTATTTTCATCCCTTATATTGAAAGCTTAAATTTACCTAACCTTACTTTTGCCGCTCCGGACGTTGGGTCTGCTAATAGAATTCGTGAAATAGCCACATTCTTCGAGGCTGATATGGTTATTTGCGACAAACACAGAAAAAGAGCCAATGAAATTGCAGGAATGGTTGTAATCGGTGATGTAAAAGACAGAGATATTGTTTTACTGGATGATATTTGCGATACAGGAGGAACTTTAGCAAAAAGCGCCGGTTTAATGATGGAAAAAGGTGCAAGAAGTGTTAGAGCATTTTGCACTCATCCCGTTTTGAGCGGAAATGCCTATGATACAATAGAAAATAGTGCATTGGAAGAATTAGTTGTATGCGATACTATCCCTTTAAAAAAGTCCTGCAATAAAATAAAGGTTCTTTCTACTGATGAATTGTTTGCAGTAGCTTTGAGAAATGCCTACGAAAATAAGAGCATTAACAGTTTGTTTATTCGCTCAAGAATGAAACAAAAATAGAATTAATCTTTATTTGTATCTATAGGTGGTTTTTACTTGACTTTTTTAATAAAATGTAGTATAATTAGGCTTATTTTTTCTCAAACAGACTAATTTTCTTCTGATTTTAACTATTAAACACTACCTTTGCGCCTCATAAAAAATTAAATACAATGAAATCAATTACAATCGAAGGTCAGCTGAGGACCGAAAGCGGAAAGAAAGCCACCCGCCAACTTCGCTCTCAGAAACTCGTGCCAGGTGTAATTTACGGCGGTAAAACTGAAGTAAATTTTGCAGCTCCTGCATCATCATTTAAGTCAATTGTATACACTCCGGAATTTATGCTGGCAGATGTGCATGTAAATGGCAATAGTTACAAATGTATCTTAAAAGACTTACAGTTTGATAAGGTAACGGATTCTCTTATCCATGTCGATTTTCTTGAACTGGTTGACGATAAAAAAATAATAGCTACGCTTCCTTTGAAATACATAGGTACACCGGCAGGTGTAAAGGCAGGCGGAAAGTTGGTTACGAAAATGAAGTCAATCAAAATTAAAACTTATCCTAAGTTTTTGAAAGAATTCATGGAGGTGGATATATCCAATCTTCAATTGAATGAAAATTTAAGAGTAGAAGATATTCCTGCTGAAAATATGGAAGTAATGAACTCTCCAAGAATTCCCATTGCTTCTGTAACTATGACACGTCAGTTGAAACAGGAAGAAGCCGCTGCCCCTAAGGGCGCAGCTCCAGCAGCCGCAAAAGCAGCTGCTCCTGCCGCTGCTGCGAAGAAGTAGTAATTACAGATATTACATAACACAAAAGTCCTTTAATTTAAAGGACTTTTTTTATTCTTTGCATCCTAAACTCTGAATGGGTTTGTTTACCTTTGCTCACTTAAAATTATTAAAATGGGAATGGATAGAAATACCCTTATTGGCTTTGTATTAATTGGAGCTTTGTTGATTGCTATGTTTGCCATCAACAGTAAAAATCGCTTGGCTTATGAAGCCGAACAAAAAAGAATAACAGATTCTATTGCTGCAATGAAACCCAAAACAGATACAGCAGCATTACAGTCGGATTTGGCAAAAGTGGATTCGATAAAATTAAACGACAATAAAACCTCATTTCAAACCCCTGATCAACATGAACAAAAAGTAATCTTGGAAAATGATGTTTTGAAAATTACGTTTACCAATAAAGGAGCACAACCCGAATTAGTTGAACTGAAAAAATTCAAAAAATACGATGGAAGCCCGGTTTACATCCAAAAAGGAGAATTTAATAAAATCAATTACAGATTTAACGCAGAACAGAACCGATCTGCTGAAATTAAAGATTTGATTTTTGGATGTAACCCATTAGTTACAAATGTGGACCAAAGTAAAACACTCAATTTTATTGCAGCGGATTCAATGGGAAGAAAAATAACGCACTCGTACACAATCAGACCAGATGATTACATGGTAGATTTTAAAATAGACATTGCCGGCGCAGATAAGTTATTTACACAAAATGCAATTAATTTTCAATGGCAAACTGAAGTTGAAAACATTGAAAAAGATCATGCTTATGAGCTGACGCAAACCCATATTTGCTTTTTGGAAAACAACAAATATGATTTTGAATATACCGGAAGTAATAGTAATAAAACATTCAGTAATGATATAAACTGGATAGGAGTAAAGCAACAGTTTTTTATAAATGCATTGGTAACGAACAGTAAATTTACCAATGTAAGTACCAATTGGGTTATTCCGGCCGATTCATCAAATCATTATCTGACGCAAGTTGCAACTACCGGCCAATTGAAGTTTGCGGGTATTTCATCCAATCAAAGCGTCCCTTTGAAATTGTATTACGGACCAAGTGATTATAATATTTTAAAGAAATACAATAATCAAATGGAGAACATAGTTCCGTTGGGTTCGGGAATTTTTTCGTTTGTAAAATATATCAACAGGTATTTTTTATTGCCTGCATTTGATTTTTTACAAAATCAAATTGCAAGTATGGGCATAGTGATCTTTTTGCTGACATTACTGATTAGGCTAATCACTTCTCCCATTTTGTATAAAAGTTATCTGAGCGGTGCAAAAATGAAAGTGCTGAAGCCTGAAGTAGATGCTCTAAGAGAAAAATATAAAGATGACCAGCAGACTTTTGGAATGGAGCAGATGAAACTTTGGAGAAGTGCAGGTGTAAGTCCCTTGGGAGGTTGTTTGCCTGCATTGCTACAGATTCCTATCTTCATGTCATTGTATTATTTCTTTCAATCCAATATAGGTCTCAGAGGTAAAGAATTTCTTTGGGCTCATGATCTGGCTGCTTATGACTCAATTGCTAAAATTCCATTTACCATTCCATTCTATGGAGATCATGTAAGTCTTTTCACACTTACCGCTGTTTTGACCAGTTTAATAATTTCATTGTATAGTATGAACAATATGCAGGATAACAGCAATCCGATGATGAAATACATGCCTTATATTTTCCCGGTGATGCTTTTGGGCGTATTTAATAAACTTCCATCAGCACTTACCTGGTATTATACTGTATCAAATACCATTACCTTGATATTGCAGATTATTATACAGAAATACATCATTGATCATGATAAAATAATGGCTCAAATTACAGAAAACAGAAAGCGCCCTGTAAAAAAATCTAAAATGCAGGAAAGAATTGATGCCATGCAGGAAAGCCAACGCAAATTGAAAGAATTAAATAAAAAGGGGTAGATTATACAAGCGCTAATTTATTTGTTAAAACCTGTACTTTAATCAGTGCAGGTTTTTTCGTTTAACAGTAGAATGCCTTATTTTAATTACATTTACGATATAAATAATTCTTATGAGCAGAATATCCATTTTCTTTTATTTCATGTTTGTTTTTATAGCACAAAATAGTTTCGCTCAAAAAGTTATCAATGAGGCGGTGCTAAAATATGATGTTGCTATGCGATCAACTTCCAATCCTAAACAATTTGAGAATACGTCTTTGAATATTTTTATTAAAGGGAAACAAAGCAGATCCGAAGTGAATTCATCAGTGGGCAACGAGATTTCAATTTTTGACAGCAATACCGGTACAGGGGCAATTATAAAGGAATACAGTGGACAAAAGCTGTTGATTTTACTCAATCGGGACAATTGGAATGCAAGAAACAATCAATTCAGACTATTAACCTTTACTGAGTCCGGAGAAATGAAAAAAATAAATTCATACCAATGTATAAAAACAACTGCTTCTTTGCCTGATGGTGAAAAGTTAACAGTTTATTACAGCCCAGATTATTTATTTTCTAATAATGAATACAGCTACGCTTTACCAGGCATAAAAGGAATGCCTGTTGAGTTTGAATTAACGTCCGGACAAATCAACTTAACTTATAAACTCAAAGAGTTTAATTTCGAATCATCGGCTGTTTCAAACTCATTATTCGAATTGCCAAAGTCAGGTAATTACAGGACAATGAGCTATGAGGAAGCAACTAAATTAAATAAAAAGAATTGAAATAAATATAAGAAGCCATTAATCCCGAGCTAGGTATACCTAAGGCTTAAGTATCAATTTCATACCAATATAGCCTTGCTTGATTTCCGGAATGATAATTTTTTGTTGGCTGGGCATTAGGTAAATAGTATTACCTTTTTGAAAAAGCTTAACTGAACTTCCTTGAATGAAACAACTTGGAGGGGTGTTTTCAGAAAATTCAATTCCATTATATTTTAAACCTGTTTTAAGATTTAAGTTTAATGAAGATCTGAAATTATTGCTGGTATTAATATTCAAAGAGATATTCTTTTTGGATCTGCTTCTCACACCTCTGTCGGCAAAAGAATAGGAAAGTGTGTTGCTGATGACCACACTTACAATCAATAATGATTTTATAAATTTTCTCATAAAATGATTCAATTTAATTTACTAGAATCAAATTTAACCAAAAAAGTTGCTTAAAGCAAAATTTTTAACAAATATTTTATTTGTATATATAAATAAAAAAAAGTTGGAATAGGCAATCTTTTGAATTAAATTGTATAAAGTTTAAAAATGAGTAACAATCCATTCGGACATGAAAGGGAAGAGTTGAAAGCACTGCTTCAAAGCTATTCAAATCTGAAAGAAGGAAATAGTACCGGATTCATTGAAGAGGAGGGGTTTGAAAAAATAATTGACTATTTTGATAACAAAGAGAAATTTCAGGATGCTTTGGAAGCTTCTGATTTTTCTATTACTCAATTTCCTTTTTCTGCTTCCCTATTGTTAAAAAAAGCAGCGATATTGATATCATTAAGAAGGTTTGCAGATTCATTACAAGTTTTAGATCAGGCTTATCTTTTTGATAATAGAAATTTATCCTTTTTTGTCATTAAAACGGATGCATTGCTTGCCATGGGAAGCCAATTTGAGGTAATTGATTTGTTTGAATCTGCTGTTTCGGTTTTTGAAGGTGAGGAAAAGATAGAATTGCTTTTTCAGCTATCTGAAGTATATGATGATTATGAATACTTTGATATAGTTTTTGATTGTCTCGTGTTTATCTTAAATGAAGATCCATCAAATGAAGAGGCATTATATAAAATTTGCTTTTGGACCGATTTTACAGGAAGGAATGAAGAAGGTATCCGCTTGCATCAAAAAATAATTGAGGATAGGCCTTTCAGCGAATTGGCTTGGTTTAATTTGGGTTCAGCGTATCAGGGTATAAAATTATATGAAAAAGCGATAGATGCTTATCAATATGCAGTAGCCATTGATGAAGAATTTGATTATGCCTATCGGAATATGGGCGATGCTTATATCAAACTAAGGAAATATAAAGAAGCTATAGAAATGCTCGAAAAGGTTTTGGCTTTGTCAAGACCCGAATCCATTATTTATGAGGCTTTAGGCCATTGCTTCGACAAAATTAAAAATTTCAGTCAGGCGAGGGTTAATTATAAAAAAGCATATCATTTAAATCCGGAGGATACTCAATTGCAATACAAGATTGCTTGCACCTATATGAGTGAATCATCCTGGACTCATGCAATAAAGTTTTTGCAAAGTGCCATTAAGATACATGTGATGCAACCTGACTACAATCTGGCATTGGGAAGGTGCTATGTTCAATTGGGAAAGTACGAGGATGCTATTTTATTTTTGGGAAATGTAGTAAGGGTGAGGCCGAAGAATGTGCCCGGTTGGATTGAATTGCTGAAGTGCTTGTATGATGCGGGCTTATATGAAGAGGGGTTTGAATATGCTGCCATCGCTTTTGAACAAACGGTATCTAAACCAATTTTTCTTTATTACAAAAGTGCTTTTTTATTTGCTACAGGACAGTCGAAGCAAGCGCTCGTGTATTTGGAGCTTGCACTGCATTCAAATACAAAATTCATCAAACAATTTATTGAATTAAACCCTGCTATTCTTCAAAATCAGCAGGCAGCAGATCTAATAGCTAGTATCAAAAAAAACAAATCTTCCCGCACAAAAAGAAATTAGTTCTTTCATTCATCATGTAAAGAACCAAGATTTAAATATCTTTGCGCAAAAAAAGATGAATTTTAATTTGACGCAAATCCCTCAAAGAACAGCGAAGCCCCGCAAAGCCGGAATAACTATGGTAATGGATAAAGGGTTAAGTGTGCAAGAAGCGAAAAATATGATGAGTGTCGGATATCCTCATATTGATGTAGTGAAACTTGGATTTGGGACTGCATTTGTAACCCCCAATTTAACAGAAAAATTAGAAGTATACAGGTCTTATGATATGCCGGTCTACTTTGGCGGAACACTCTTTGAAGCATTTCTAATCAGAAATCAATTTGATGATTATATAAATGTTTGTAAAGAGTTTGGTGTTAGTTATATGGAAGTAAGCGATGGCTCTATATCCATTCCTCATGCTGAAAAATGCGGCTATATTGAAAAATTATCAAAACATGGGGTGGTATTAAGTGAGGTAGGCAGCAAAGACGCAGCTCATATCATCCCTCCTTATAAATGGATAGAATTAATGAGTGCCGAATTAAGTGCCGGTGCTGCATACGTTATTGCTGAGGCAAGAGAAGCCGGAAATGTTGGAATTTACAGAGGTTCCGGTGAAGTAAGAGAAGGTCTTGTGCAAGAGATTCTTACCAAAATACCTGCGGAAAGCATTTTATGGGAAGCCCCTCAAAAAGCCCAGCAATTGTATTTCTTAGAACTGATCGGGTGTAATGTAAACCTTGGCAATATCGCACCAACGGAAATAATAGCTCTTGAAGCGATGCGTGTTGGACTTAGAGGTGATACTTTTAACTTGTATCTTGACAAATAACCAAGCCATGAATGTGTATGGTTTGATAGGATTTCCGCTTGGTCATTCTTTCTCCAAAGAATTTTTTACGCAAAAATTCTCAAAGGAATCTATTACAGATTCTGTGTTTGAATTATTCCCAATTTATGAAATTGAACAATTACGATCATTGCTTCAATCTGTTCCAGGTTTGAAGGGACTATCGGTTACTATTCCCCACAAAGAAACAATCATTCCTTTTTTGGATAAACAGGATTTACTTTCACAAGAAATCGGAGCGGTAAATTGTGTTCAAGTTAAAGAAGGTAAATTGTATGGTTATAATACGGATGTGATTGGATTTGAACGTTCGTTTTTGCCATTGTGCAAATCGCATCATCAAAAAGCATTGGTACTAGGCAATGGCGGTGCTTCTAAAGCTGTTAAGTTCGTTTTAAACAAACACAAAATATCTTTTTGTCAAGTATCCAGAAATACAAATGCTTCCAGTAATTCAATCTTATACAGAGATGTTAATGAATCAATCATGAAGGAATACACTGCGATCATTAATTGTACTCCGCTGGGAATGCATCCTGAAATCGACAGTATGCCTTATATTCCTTATCAATATGTAAGTCCCGATCACCTGATGTATGATTTGGTTTACAATCCTGTTGAAACAAAATTTCTTAAAAAGGGAAAAGAGTTCGGAGCTGTTTGCAAAAACGGATACGAAATGTTGCAATTACAAGCGGAAGAAAGTTGGAAAATATGGAACGATCTTTAGACTTCAAGTATGTTTCTAAATGCAGGGGGAATTGAAGTTGCTTTTTTTAAATGATAATCATAGAACACAATACCGGTCTTTGCTTTTGCAATAGTAATGCAATCATTCTTCCTATTTGTTGTTATGCTGTAAAAAAGTTCGAAACTTACAGCGCTTATTTCTCCAATCGATAGTTCTATATCAAGCACATCTCCATAAAATGATTCATGTAGGTAATTCACTGCAAGTTCATTCATAATGATGGAGCTGTTTTCTATGTTAAGTTCAGAATAGCCCAAACCGTAAAGCCATTTTACACGGGCCTCATGAATGATACTGATTAAAGCATCATTACCCAGATGGTTGCCATAGTTAATGTCTGTGATTCGAACAGGAATTTCAATACTTGCTATGGTTTTTGCTGGAGTGACTATTTTAATCCTGGCCATATTGGGTTATTAAAAAATCAATCAATAAATAAGTAGCTTTCTTTCTGTGACTGAAGATGTTTTTATCGTCCATTGACATTTCTGCAAAAGTTTTATCGGATCCATCGGGAATGAATATTGCATCATAGCCGAATCCATTTGATCCTTTCAATGCAGTGGTTATATGGCCTTTACAGATTCCCACAAACTGATATTCTGTACCCTTTATATTCAAGGAAATAACAGTTTTGAATTGAGCTTTTCTATTGTTGAAACCGAAAAGCTCTTGCAATACTTTAAGGATATTTTTTTGATTGTCACATTCATCACCGGCATATCTCGCACTTTTTACTCCGGGTCTTCCATTCAGGGCTTCTATTTCTAATCCTGTGTCTTCACTGAAACAATCCTGATTGG
>CAMCAY010000015.1 GCA_945872815.1 Chitinophaga pinensis | reverse complement strand
GGTATATTTTAAATAAAATGCCTGATTATAAGGAAGCGCAAACAAAACTGGATCAAATAAGCAACCTATGGCAGCAGGAAATTGAGCAGAAGCAAACTGCACTCAATAAAATGCAGAAGGACTTTGAAGCAGAACAGGTCATCCTTCCTGAGCACCTTCAAAAAAAACGAGAAGACGAAATTTTCAATAAAGAAAAAGAATTGCGCGACCTTCAAAAAAAACGTTTTGGATTTGAAGGAGATTTATTTAAAAAAAGACAGGAACTGATAAAACCAATTCAGGACAAAATTTATAATGCAGTGCAAAAGTTGGCTTTAGACAAACAGTACGACTTTATTCTGGATAAAAGTGAAGGGATTACCGTTATCTTTGTGGATCCTAAACTAGACAAGAGCGAAGACATTATAAAGGCACTTGGTGTAAAATAAAATTGTGTAAATAAACTAAAACAAATAATAAGAAATGAAAAAGTTACTCGTAGTAGTCTTTATGGCTTTCAGTGCATTGGGATCTTCTGCACAACAAAAAATAGGATACATTAATACGGATGAATTAATTGGAGCAATGCCGGAGGCCGAAAAAGCCGATTCGGAGCTAAAGGAGTATCAGTCATCACTTGCACAACAAGGACAGGACATGATGAATGAATTGAACAACAAGGACAGTTTGTTTGTAAAAGATTCCGCCAAATTATCTCCTAGCATGAGAGAAATCAAAAAAAATGAATTAATCGCATTGTATCAGCGTGTTCAAAACTGGAATCAACAGGCTCAGGAAATGTATCAGCAAGAGGCGCAAAAGAAAATCGCCCCATTGCGCACAAAAGCGATGGATGCAATTAAATTGGTCGCTAAAGAAAATGGATATGCATATATCTTAGATGTTAATTCCGTTATTGTAGGACCTCCGGGAGATGATGTGCTTGAACTAGTAAAAAAGAAATTAAAAATCAAAGAAACCGTTCCAGGTGTGCCCGGAATAAAAAAACCTTAACACCAATAAATTATTTTAAGAAAGCCACTCCTTAATTACGGGTGGCTTTCTTATTTTTGGACAATGATAAGCAAACCTATAGGTGTATTTGACAGCGGGTACGGTGGGTTGACTATTTTAAAAGAAATGGTATCAGTATTGCCCCAATTTGATTTTGTATACATGGGTGACAATGCCCGAGCCCCTTATGGAACAAAGTCTTTCGAAACAATTTATGAATACACCCTTCAATGTGTACAATGGTTTTTCGATCAAGGGTGCCCATTGGTTATTTTGGCCTGCAACACTGCATCCGCAAAGGCATTGAGAACAATCCAACAAAAAGACCTTCCTTTAATTGATACAAATAAAAGAGTATTGGGCGTAATAAGACCAACTTCTGAAGTAATTGGAAACTTTACCCAAACGGGTCATGTAGCCGTTTTAGGGACTACTGGGACAGTTGAATCAGGATCTTATTTGATAGAGATTTCGAAATTTTTTCCGGAAATAAATGTATCACAGGAAGCTTGCCCCGAATGGGTTTCTATTGTTGAAAACAATCAGATAGAATCTCCAGAAGCTGATTATTATGTAAAAAAACATATTGACAATATCCTCACTTCAGATAAGAAAATCGATACTTTGTTATTGGCCTGCACTCATTATCCCTTATTGCAGGAAGTAATAAAAAAGCATATCCCTGAAAATATTTCTATCATTTCTCAGGGAAATATAGTCGCTCAAAGCCTGAAAAATTACCTGGAAAAACATAGGAATATTGCTGAAATATGTTCAAAACAAGGAAAGCGGCATTATTTCACTACGGGTAATGCAACTGATTTCAATAATCACGCTAGCCTGTTTTTTGGCAGTGAAATCAAGGCAAATCAGCTTTTTTTGGGTTGAAAATTACCTTTTTTTCTAAAGATTGCAGAAATACTTAAAAGTATTTGTCAAAATCATTACCTTTGCCGTCCTTTCACAAGAAGCCGGGATGGTGCCCGGCCGAATGTAACACAGCAAACAATATTTGTAAAAGGAAAAAATTAAAACAATGCCAGGTAAAAAAAGAACCTATCAACCCCATACTCGCCGCAGAAAATCTGTTCACGGATTCCGTGCACGTATGCAAGATGCAAATGGTCGTAAAGTATTAGCCAGCAGAAGAGCTAAAGGACGTCATAAATTGACTGTTTCTGATGAGCATGGTTCAAAAAAATAAAATGACTTTACTAAAAAATTCATACAGCCTTTGCTCAAGCAAAGGCTTTTTTAATGCAAATTCATTAAATTGATATTGATTGAGTACATCAAGACGATATTTTTTTAGAAAAGAGCATAAACTTAAAAGTCGCAAAATCATTCAGAAAGTTTTTGCAGAAGGCAACTCTTTTACTGTCTTTCCGTTAAAAGTATTGTGGCTACCAGCCAATGAACTAAATTATTTACAAACGGGTATTTCAGTAGGTAGCAGGCATTTTAAAAGAGCAGTAGACCGAAACAGAATAAAACGTTTAATCAGAGAAACATATCGTCTTCAGAAATTTGAACTCGAAGAACATTTGCAAAAAGAAAATAAGCAGCTGTCAGTCTTTATCATGTATATCTCAAAAGATTTACCGGATTACAATATGCTTTATACAGCATGTTCAAAAATTATTACTAAACTGATAAAAGTAGCCAATGAAAAACATTCGTAAAATTTTGTCAGCTCCCTTTATTGTAATGATCAAATTGTATCAATGGTTTATTTCACCCCTAATTGGTCCCAAATGCCGCTATACACCAACCTGCTCTCAATATGGACTGGAGGCTTTTAAAAAGTATGGTCCTTTAAAGGGATGTTGGTTAACACTGAAAAGATTGGGCAGATGTCATCCCTGGGGAGGACATGGACATGACCCCGTTCCATAAATGAAAAAAGGTTTAAAGCAAGAAAAATATCCCTACTTTAAACCTTCTCTAAATTTATCATTTATAATTACATAGCAGCTTCCATTCTTTCAGCTACAACAGCCCAGTTTACTACATTCCAGAATGCCGCTAAATAATCAGCACGCCTGTTTTGGTATTTTAAATAGTAAGCATGCTCCCAAACATCCGCACCTAAAATTGGCATTCCTTTTACTTCTGCCACGTCCATCAAAGGATTGTCTTGATTAGGAGTAGAACTTATTTCCAATTTTCCATCCTTTACAATTAGCCATGCCCATCCGCTACCAAATCTTGTCATACCAGCTTGGCTGAATTTTTCTTTGAATGCGTCGAATGAACCAAATGATTGATTGATGGCATCGCCCAATTTCCCGGAAGGAATACCACCCGCATTAGGTGCCATGCTTGCCCAGAAAAAATTATGATTCCAATGTCCGCCGCCATTGTTGCGAACTGCAACACTAATGGAACCGGCATGCTTTACCAACTCTTCAATTGACTTTGATTCATGCTCTGTACCAGCGATAGCTTTATTTAAATTGTCCACATAAGCCTGATGATGCTTTCCATGGTGTATATGCATTGTTTGAGCGTCTATATTTGGCTCTAATGCTTCGTGTGCGTAAGGTAATGGTGATAATGTAAATGCCATAAATATTTTTTTTGCAAAGGTAAATGAATGTAATTAAAATACTATCTCAACTTTTTGAAAAAATCCTTCATTAATTGACTACACTCCTCTTCCATTACTCCTCCAATAATGGTTGTTTTAGGATGAAAAGGATTGTTTTGTCCGGTGCTTTTTCTATAACTGTTTTTATCATCATAAGCACCAAAAACTATCCGACTGATTTTACTCCAATAGAGCGCACCACTGCACATCAAACATGGTTCAACCGTAACGTATAAGGTCGCTTCAGGAAGATATTTGCTGCCAAGATAATTATAGGCAGTGGTCAATGCAATGATTTCGGCATGTGCTGTGCTGTCATTCATCAGTTCTACCTGATTGTATCCTTTTGCAATAATTTTATCTTGCATGACTATAACGGCTCCGATGGGAACCTCTTCTTTGTTGAAGGCTTTTTGTGCTTCTGCCAATGCAATCTTCATATAATGTTCATCATTCATCATTAGAACTGTAACTTTATTTCAAATTTACAACAATGGACTTGGTTGCTCAATTAAAAAATGTCAGAGAATTTTATAACACTGGCTCAACAAAAAAACAGGCTTTTAGAAAACAACAATTACTCAACCTTAAATCGATTCTGTTAAAATACGAAAAGGAAGTTTATGCTGCCCTCTACCAAGATTTGAAGAAAAGCCCCGAAGAGTGTTGGGTTACGGAAATTGGCATAGTGCTGTCCGAGATTAACCATGTATTGAATAACTTAGATAAATGGTCTAGTCCTCAGAAAGTAAAAACCAATTTACTTAATTTTCCTTCTTCCAGTTTTATCTTGAATGAACCAATGGGAGTGGTATTGATCATCAGCCCCTGGAATTATCCTTTGCAGTTGTTGTTAAAACCTGCCATTGGTGCTATTGCTGCAGGCAATTGCGTTGTTTTGAAATCTTCTGAGTACGCACCCGCAACAACTAAGCTGATCAAGCAAATGATGAATGAATGTTTTGATAAAAATTACATTCTTTTTACTGAAGGAGAAGGAGCGCTCGTTGTTCCGGAAATGATGAATCAATTTTGCTTTGATTATGTTTTTTTTACCGGCAGTCCCATTGTTGGAAAATTGGTATATCAAATGGCAGCTAGTCAATTGGTACCGGTTACACTTGAATTAGGTGGAAAAAGCCCTTGTGTTATAGAAGCTGATGCCGATTTAAAAGTTGCAGCAAAACGCGTCGCTGTTACAAAATTTTCAAATGCAGGACAGATTTGTGTTGCCCCTGATTATCTATTGGTGCATCATTCAGTAAAAGAAAAATTTATTGATATTCTTAAAAGTACACTTAGTCAATTTTTTACTGATAACGCGGAAAAAATGGATCACTATGGCAAAGTCATCAATCACAGACAATTCGACCGAATTACCCAATATTTGAAAGATGGAAAAGTGATTTACGGAGGCAGGAATAACAGAGAAAATCTGTTTATAGAACCAACATTGATGGTTGATATTGATTTAAACAGTGCCATCATGAATGAAGAAATATTTGGCCCCATTCTTCCTATCATCTCATTTCATGTACAGGATGAAGCAATAAAAATTATTGAAAAACACAAAAATCCGCTGGCGTTTTATGTATTTACCTCTTCAGAAGAAAATGAAAAAAAATGGTTAGAGAATATTGCTTTTGGCGGGGGTTGTATTAATAATGCTTGCTGGCATTTAACAAACCCTCATTTGCCTTTTGGTGGAAGAGGTTCGAGTGGAATCGGTCAGTATCAGGGAAAATACTCTTTTGATACATTTAGTCACAAGAAATCTATATTAAAAACGCCTACTTGGTTTGACCCTTCATTTAAGTACCCACCATTTAAAGGGAAATTAAGTTTGTTCAAAAAATTTATCAGGTAATTTTGAAATTAAAGCACCATAGAATTATGAAGACATTGATAGCTTCTCTTATTTTATTTTCTGCAACGGCAGTTTACGTAACCGTTGTCAATAAAAACACCAAACAAATGACTACAAAACAAAAAATATTAAAAGCATTTTACCCATTAATCATGTGGACAGGCAAGTCAAAGAAAGAAGCAGTGTATAATGTGCAACATACAAATCCTTCTATAGATTTTTATTCTATTAAAATAGAATTGAATGACGGGAGTATTTTAGACATGTCAACATTAAAAGGTAAGAAAATTGTATTAGTCAATACAGCATCCGATTGTGGCTTTACTGGTCAATATGAGAACCTGGAAAAACTATACCAACAATACAAGGAGAAGCTCACTATTATTGGCTTTCCGGCAAATGATTTCGCCCAACAAGAAAAAAAGAACGATGCTGAAATTGCACAATTTTGTAAAAAAAACTATGGTGTTGAATTTCCCTTGGCAAAAAAAGGAGTTGTAATAAAAAATAAAGACCAGCAAGAAATTTATAAATGGCTCACGGATAAAAGCCTAAACGGTTGGAATGATAAAGCACCATCCTGGAATTTTTGTAAATATATCATTGATGAAAACGGATTACTGGATTCTTATCTTCCCTCTGCAGTAGATCCGTTAGGAAAGGAAATGAAAGCTGCATTGGGATTAGATTAAAAAATACAATCAAAATAATCCTGACATTTATAAAGGACAATTTTGATGATAATCAATTATTTCAATTGGGGTATGTTGAAACTGATAGTCTTTGTAATGTACACTAATTTGATCCAATACTTCATTGATGGCTTCGGGAGAGGTAAGTGTAACAAGTTTATATCGGAACTCTTTTATACCCGATAATCCTTTTAAATAATTGGTATAATGTCTGCGCATTTCATTGATGCCTACTATAGGGCCCTTCCATTCCAAAGATTTGTGTAAATGTTTTTTACAAACCTGAATTCTTTCTTCAAGTGTAGGAGAAGGAAGGATTGTTTTGTCTTTTAAGTAAGCTTTTATTTCTCTGAAAATCCACGGATATCCAATGGCAGCTCTTCCAATCATAATACCATCAACACCATACCGGTTTTTATATTCATAAGCTTTTTGAGCACCATCTATATCTCCATTTCCAAAAATGGGAATATGCATACGTGGATTGTTTTTTACTTTTCCAATCAAGGTCCAGTCAGCCTCTCCTTTGTATAATTGTGCTCTGGTTCTTCCGTGAATAGCCAAAGCCTTCACTCCTACATCCTGCAGTCTTTCGGCAACTTCTTCAATATTTTTTGACTGATCATCCCAACCCAGTCTTGTTTTTACAGTAACGGGAAGCGAAGTGCTTTTTACAACTGCTTCAGTCAAACGAATCATTAAATCAATATCTTTTAATACGCCCGCACCCGCGCCTTTGCTAACCACTTTTTTAACTGGACACCCGAAGTTGATGTCCACTAGGTCTGGGTTTACCGTTCCACAAATTTTCGCACTCATGGCCATCGCTTCTTCATCTCCACCAAAAATCTGAATGCCAAAAGGTCTTTCCTCTTCACTGAAATCAAGTTTCTGCTTGCTCTTGATGGCATCTCGAATAAGACCCTCACTGCTGATGAACTCACTATACATAAGGTCGGCTCCATTGTCTTTACATACTGCACGAAAAGGAGGATCACTCACATCTTCCATTGGAGCGAGGAGTAAAGGAAAATCAGGTAATATGATGTCGCCTATTTTGGGCATAGTAATTTTGTATATTGCATTGCAAAATTACAATTAATACTTCGTGTATGCAATATAAAAGCAATAAAGGTTATACCGGTTTTGGTCAATTGGGAATGATTTTATGTTTTGTAGGATTGGGTTTGATTTTAACAACAATTCTGCAAGTGGTAATTGGGTTTCAAATTGCTCCTCAGGGTACTCCCTTAGATAAAATGAGTGAAGCGATGTTGGAAGCAATGAAAAAACCAGAAAATTTAGGAGCTATAAGACTAATGCAGGTATTAAGCACTTTTTTTTTATTTTTTGTTCCCGCAATGTTGTTTTCTTTTGTTTGCAATGGAAAAAATCTCTTCTGGCTAGGCTTTAATAAGTATTTCAATGTTTTTCAGATTTTACTGGGGTTTCTGATCATCTTTACTGCCAATATCATGGCGGGTCCTTTACAAGAACTCAGTGAAAAAATAGTCATTCATTTTCCACAATTGAATAATGTTGCCAAAAGTTTAGAAAATGCTTACAACGACCAGATTATAATGTTGAGTCATTTAAGTGGAATAGGAGATTTTATTTCAGCATTAATCATCATGGCCTTTTTTCCTGCACTATTTGAAGAATTGTTTTTCAGAGGAGCAATACAGACTTTACTTGTAAAGTGGTGGAAAAAGCCCCTATTGGCGATTGTTGTCACTTCCGTAGTTTTTAGTTTGATTCACATGTCTGTTTATCTGTTATTGAGTAGAATAGTGTTGGGTTTTGTTTTGGGCTGGATGTTTCACCAAACAAAAAATATATGGATCAATACAATTGCTCATTTCCTGAATAATGCTATTGCGGTTTCCCAGATGTATGTTTTAAGTTTTAGAAAAGAAAAAATAGACATCAGCAAACTTGACACCCAAGTGGATTGGTGGGTTGGAATTATAGCTATTGTAGTTTTGTTTGCTTTATTTAAATTCCTGAACAGGTACACTGAAAAAAACAGGATGAAAATAATTGCAAAAGAACAATCATTACTGATTACAGAAAATACAGCAGCCCCATTTTCATAAATTATTTTTCTTTTTAACTTTGGTTACTTTGTTAACAATTTCATTGGCAAAAGAAAAAAATTCTTTTTCACATGCAACAAAATAAAAAGAAGTTAAATCAAGCTTCAGTAGTATCAGACAAAAAATCAACAGGCATCAGTAATTTCTCCATAAGGGTAATTCTTGCCCTATTGGCAATAGTGTTATACATTCAGTCCGTTGGGTTTGAGTTTACATTAGATGATGATATTTTTTATCAAAAGCATGAATCTGTTCAAAAAGGTCTCGCAGGATTTACTGAGTTTTTTTCTTACGGCAGTATGAATAAATTCGATCGTTCTGTTGGTGTTCAGCCCTATCGTCCATTTACACTTCTTTCTTTTGCAATAGATAAACAGATGTTTGATAATTCTGCATCATCTTCTCATTTTGTTAATGTACTGCTTTATATCCTCATTGTTCAATTGTTGTTTACATTACTTTTTAGGTTATTTCCGGAGGTACACCAATTAATACTTGCATTTGTAGCATCCTTATTTTTGGTTCATCCAATTCATTCGGAAGTAGTATCCAGTATAAAAAGTAGAGATGAAATACTTGCCGCATTATTTGGAATCATGGCATGGATAAAATTCTTACCTGCCAAAAAAGAAGACATCAGTAATAATTCAGCAAGAACGATATTCGCTGCTTTACTCTTGCTGTTTGCTATGTTTTCAAAAGAGAGTGCAATTGCTTTTGTAGTTATTCTTCCGCTAAGTTATTATATGTTTTTTGACCAAAAAATCAAGTCCGTATTAATAAAGTCTTTGCCTTTATTGTTGAGCATGGGCATTTATTTAATGATGCGAGAACATGCCATGTACAATGGAGTTGGAGTACCTCATACCATGAAAATCCCCATGCTGGACAATGTTTTAGCTGGTTCAACAAATTTCGCTCAGATGGTTGCCACCAAAATGGAAATCTTGTTTTACTATGTTAAACTTTTGTTTGTTCCATGGCCTTTAAGTTGGGATTACTCATTTAATCAAATACCACTGGTCGGCTGGACAGATGTATTGCCATGGATGGGTTTGATAATGTATGCTGGTTTGGCTTTTGTTGCAATTCTTAATTTTAAGAAAAAGCCGGTGATTGCTTTTGCAATTCTATTTTATTTTATTACGTCTCTTCCAACAAACAATCTTTTATTGATGAACGGCGCCACATTGGCTGAACGCTTTATGTTTGTTCCATCTTTTGCATTTGCATTGTTAGCAGTGTTTGTATTAAGTGAAATTTTAAAAATCAATTTGTCGGATTTTAGCGGAACAAAAAAGAAAATATTTACCCAAATTGTATTGGTTCTGTTGTTTGTATTCTCAGGGATGAGCATCGTTCGATGCGGTGATTGGAAAAATAATTTTACACTTTTTGAGTCAGGTGCTAGTAATGCTCCGCAAAGTAGTAGAACCAATGCCGCATTGGGAAGCGAATACATGAATTTAGCCGAAAAAGAAGTTGATGCTGAAGTAAAAAAGGATTTGATACAAAAATCAATAAAGTACTATAAAAAAAGTCTGGATATTTTTCCCGACAATTCAGATGCATCGTATAAAGTAGGACTTATCTTTTCAATGATATCTGATACCGCCAATGCAATCAAATACTATAAAATGTCATTGGCTGCAACACCAGGCCAAATTTTCGCATTGAATAACCTGGGTTCAATATACGCGTCAAGAAATGAATACGACTCTGCGGCTGTTTATTTTGCCCGCTCTTATCAGGCAGATTCCTCCAATGAAATGACTATTACAAACCTTGAAGTAGTAAACTACTTAAGAGGAAATTTTGATCAGTGTATTTACTATGGCAATAGAGCATTACAATTAGATATTAAAACGCCCAAAGTGTATCAATTACTCGTACAGGCATGGACAAGAAAAGGAAACAATGAAATGGCATCAAAATATACTGATTTACTAAATTCAAACAACAAATTCAACTTGAATCAATAGAAATATTCATTCCGTTTAATGATTTCATTTCGGATATTTGCATTTTACCAAAACTATCAAATTGGCACTCAATTTTCAAACATTTAAAACAAGGACATTAACTGCTATTGTATTTGCTGCGATTATGCTTAGCGGTCTTTTTATAAACGCATTTTTTTTTAATTGTCTTTTTATATTCATCATGTTCGGTTGCATTATGGAGTTTATTAAGATAATGAATATGATTACCAAAAAGAATATTTCTTTATATACACTGGTGGCTTTGCCTTATATAGTTTTGCCTTTATACAGATTGATTTATCTTGGAAATCATTCCTTAGAGGGAGAGAATATTTTTTCTCCGGTAATACCCGCAGGCATTGTCTTTTCCATCTGGATAAATGATACTGGTGCCTATATCATTGGCTCGCTGATGGGGAAAACACCATTGACAATTGTTTCTCCTAAAAAAACGTGGGAAGGAACCATTGGCGGAATTGTTTTGAGCACTGTTCTCATTACTTTATTAGGCATCACAATAAAGCCCGCCGGAATTTTATTATGGTATCACTGGACTGCTATTGCATTGATTTGCGGAGTGTTTGGCACAATGGGAGATTTGTTGGAAAGTAAAATCAAAAGAACTGCCAATATTAAAGATAGCGGCAACATCATGCCCGGTCATGGAGGATTCCTCGACAGATTCGATTCCCTATTGATTGCAACACCCATGGTTTGGGTCTATATCAAATTATTCCTCTAATACTGATTGATATTATTGGCTTCGTTGTACATTTGCCAGACAAAATATTTTTATGACTATACATCGGGAAGGTTATCCAACTATTATTATTTCGGCAATAATACTTTCAATTTTAAATGCTGTAGTTTTTTGGTTGTCTTGTTCTAATTATTGTTGGGTGGGTGACTTGTTCTTATTCCTTTCTATTTTTGTTTGGTTGTTTTTGATTTCATTTTTCAGAATACCTGCAAGAAAATTAACCATTCAGGAAAACGCAGTTGTGTCTCCCTGTGATGGAAAGGTAGTTGTAATTGAAGAAATGTATGACGAAGAATATTTTAAAGAAAAGAGACTGCAGGTTTCTATATTCATGAGTCCGGCAAATGTGCATGTAAACAGAAATCCAATGGATGGAGACGTGGTGTATAATCAATATCACAAAGGCAAATATTTAGTAGCATGGAATCCAAAATCTTCCACAGAAAATGAACGCCATTCTGTTGTATTAAAAAAGGGCAATACGGAGGTTTTAGTTAAACAAATTGCCGGCGCCTTAGCTAAAAGAATTGTTAATTATCTAAAAGTTGGCCAAAAAGTAAAACAAACCGAAGAGTTGGGCTTTATTAAGTTTGGAAGTAGGGTAGACCTGTTGCTTCCCGTGGGAACTAAGATAAATGTAGAACTCAATCAACCCGTTAAAGGAGGGGTAGATATAATTGCATTTATTTAATATATAATTTGAAGTTTTGAAATGTAGCTTCTATTCATTAAATTTGAATAACAATTAATCATAAAAACTTTCACAATGAAAAAATTATTTTTATTAGCTACTGCAGCTTTATTGGTAAGTGGTGTTTCTTTTGCTAACACCGACAAAGGGAAAAAGAAAAAATGTGCAAAAGGAAAAACTTGCTGCAAAAAAGCAACACAGTGCAGCAAAGACAAAGAAAAAGCACCTACAGCTGAAATGAAAGCTGAGTAATCAGATTCTTAGTTTATTATTTAGGAGCCTCTTTTTAAAGAGGCTCTTTTTTTTAGAATATAGTTTCCAATTCTTTCAGATGGGTAATGGTAAAGGTTGGATTCAGGTTTGTTTCAGCGTTGATGTGATTTACAAAAATACAATCCATTCCAAAATCAATGGCTCCTTTGATATCTGCCTCCAGATTGTCGCCAATCATTATAGACTTTGTTGCATCTGTATTTGCCTGTTGAATAGCGTATTGAAAAATTTCCTTTTCGGGTTTCATGCTATTGCTGGATTCAGAAGTAATGATATGAGAAAAAAAATGATCAATTTTACTGTTTTTAATTTTACTCCTTTGCGTTTTTTCAAAACCATTGGTAATAAGATGTAGTTGATAATTTTTTTCAGACAGGTAATTTAATATCTCAATTGTGTATGGGAAAACAGATTGCTTGTTTGGTAGTATTTCTAAAAAGCGTTTTCCCATGTCTTTTGCCAATACTTCATCCGCTACTTTAAAATCCAGTAATGTCCTCCACATTCTTTTCCATTTTAATTCATCCGCAGATATAAATCCCTTTTGATACCTATCCCAAAGCAATTTATTGTGTTCGGAATATTTTTCGTAAAAGTCATTGAAATCGGAAGTGGTAATTTTATTCACTTCAAATTCATGGAAGATATCAATCATACTGTCTTTGGCATTGTTTTCAAAATCCCACAAAGTATGATCAAGATCAAAAAACAGGTGATCGTATTTACTCATTCTTGTTTTGATTGTAAGATGATCTTTATATTTACAGAAAATACGAAGTTAATCAATAGACCTTAAATTTAATTTTATGTTAGCAGTTATTACAGGTGCAAGCAGAGGAATGGGTAAAGCGATCGCTAAAAAATTTGCCGCGGAGGGCTATAATTTGCTTTTAACAGCTAAGACTAAATCTTCATTGGAAAAAACAAGGGAAGAGATTTCTAACGAATTTCCTTCTGTAGAAGTTAAAACATTTTCTGCAGATATGTCAATATCCGAAGACATAAAAAACATGTCCATTTTTTGCTTGAATTTGGAAGTGCCGGATGTCCTAGTCAATAATGCAGGAATTTATAAGCCTGGAAAATGTATGGATGAGCCTGATGGTTTCATGGAAGAAATGATGAACATTAACTTCTTCAGTGCGTATCATTTGACAAGGTTATTATTGCCACATATGATTAAAAAAGCAAAAGGGCATATTTTTAATATATGCTCTATCGCTTCATTAAGAGCGTATGAAGGTGGCGGAGGATATAGTGTAAGTAAATATGCATTAAATGGATTCAGTCAAAATCTTCGTCATGAATTAAAGCCTCATGGAATAAAAGTAACGGCTGTATTTCCCGGAGCAGTATTGACTGATTCCTGGGGAGATTTTGACAACAGCAGTAAAAGAATTATGGAAGCCAATGACATAGCCGATATGATTGTAGCTTCAACCAAATTATCTCAACAAGCTGTAGTGGAAGAAATAGTTATGCGTCCTCAGTTGGGAGATTTATAAAACGACTAACGATTAGTAAATTTATATCCAACGCCTCTGATAGAATGAAAATAGACAGGATGTCGGGTATCTGCTTCAAAATACTTCCTGAAACTGAGTATGAAATTATCAATTGTTCTGGTAGTTGGGAATACATTATAGCCCCAAACTGCCTGAAGAATTTTTTCTCTGGTAACTACTTCATTTTTATTTTCAATAAGTAGTTTTAGCAACATAGCTTCTTTTTTAGTCAAACTTATTTTTTCACCTCTTGCATTTACACATTCCAGCCCATTAAAGTTTATGTTATTATTGTCAAATTGATAAGTATCTGTAATGCTGTTTTTAGATGAAATAGCGCCGCTTTTCACTATCAATTTATCAACCCTTAATAACAATTCTTCCAAATTAAAGGGCTTTGTCAAATAATCGTCTGCCCCTTTTTTCAACCCCAAAACTCTGTCTGCACTACTGTTTTTTGCACTTAAAATTAAAATGGGAATTGGTAAGTTTTGCAGTCTGATTGATTCGCAAACAGATATGCCATCTAGTTCAGGCAACATCACATCCAAAATAATCAAATCAAAATGCTCCTGATGTATAAATTTCAAAGCGGAAGCTCCATCACTGCATGCGGTTACCTCGTAACCCTCCAACTCTAAATTTAACTTTAGGGCTTCCTGCAGATTTTCCTCGTCTTCTACTAGTAATATTGAGGGTTTTTTAGTCATATCAGATTAAGCAACCGTTTTTAATTCAATGATAAATGTAGAACCTTTGGGTAAATTATCAACCACTTTTATCTCACCTTTATGATTGTCAATAATTTTTTTTACTAAAAAAAGACCCAAGCCTGTACCCTTTGATTTCTGAGTAGCTTCGGAACCCGTTCGATAATATTTTTCGAATATTTTTTTCTTCTCACTGTTATCAATTCCCAACCCTTGGTCTATGATGCAAAGTTCACAACTGTTGTGTTTGTCCGTAAGTGTTATTTCCAGCATAGTTTCTTTTCCAGAATATTTAACAGCATTATCAATCAGGTTATTAACAGCCATTTGTAAAAGAAATAAATCTCCTGAAATAAAAATATTTTCATTGATTTTTTTCAAAAAATTTCTTTGAGGATACCTTGAAATAAAATCATTCACACAATTATTTATTAATTCACTAAAGTTTGTTTTTTCCATTGTGTATTTATAGCCACCGGCTTCCATTTGAGAAGATAGCAGTAAGTTGTTGCACAAAGCATTCATTCTATTTGTTTCTTGCAGTGTGTTCCCAATTAATTTTTCCTGTTGTATTTCATCCAGCTTTCTTTTTTGAAGTGTTTCAAGATTTAATTTGGTAACTGCAATCGGTGTTTTCAGTTCATGCGTAATGGCCATCATGAAATTTTGTTGCTGTATACTTGTTTTAAGCTGCTTGTTGACAGTGCGAAATAGAAAAATTGCACCTGCGGAGATCAACAATAAAAAGATAAATCCCTCTCCGGCATATTGAGCTTTTTTTCTTTTTTCTTCATTTATTATGGCTGTATACTGTTGAGAATAATTGATATTTTTTTTATCAAGTCTTTGAATTTTAAATTCATTCATCCGAATGTTCTGCTGATTAAGTGCTATAAACCACCAAATTAAAGCCGCTAATATGTAAAGCAACAAAAACCAGTAAATAAATAGTATGGTTCTTATTTTCCCTGATTTGATAGGCATGATCTTTACTTGATTATAATTTGGGTTGATTTCTTTTGTCAAGACCCCAGCTCAGTTTTTCTCTTAGCGTTTGAAGAAAATTGTTTTCATTCATTCTTATCAGATTGATATCAAAGCTCTCTTTTTTTACAGCAAGTTGAATCTCTTTTGTAATTATCTCTCTTCTGCTGTCTAGTGTACATACAAATCCATCTGTTCTTCCTTCAAGCTCAAAGGAAATGATTGTATTGTCGGGGACAATAATAGGTCTTATATTGAGATTATGAGGAGCAATAGGGGTTATTACAAAACTGCTACTGTCGGGAAATACAACTGGACCACCGCAACTTAATGAGTACCCGGTGGAACCGGTAGGAGTTGATACAATTAATCCGTCTGCCCAATAAGTATTTAGAAATTCACCATTCAAGTAAGTATGAATTTTAATCATGGGCGAAATATCTTTCTTGTGAATCGAAAAATCATTAAGAGCATATGGTGTTTCTCCGAACAAAGAAACATTTGCTTCCAGATGAATTAAAGATCTTTTATCAAGAACATATTTTCTGTTGATGATTGCATCTATTGCGGAAGCAATTTCTTCTTTTCCAATATTAGCTAAAAAACCAAGTCTTCCATAATTGATACCAAGAATCGGAATGCCTGAATCCCTAACAAGTGTAACTGTATCAAGTAAAGTACCATCTCCACCCAAGCTAATCATGCAGTCAATGGATTCATTCAAGTCCTCAAATGAATTGAAAGTAGAATAATTGTTTTCTAAATTAACAGCAGAATAAAATTGGTTGAAAAAATCCTGAAAAAAAACCGGTTCTGCACCATTACTGATTAATTCCTCAAATAACTGGTGTATGTCTTTGATTTGATTGTTTTCAATTCCTCTGCTATATATAGCTATTTTCATTTTTTAATTTTTGTTTACAGTTGTTCCGTAAAAAACAAAAGCAACTATTTAACTTCACCGAATGCAATAATTCAAAAGCTGTTTATGTTAAAAACCTAATAAAGTCTAGCACTTCGCAAATAAGCAGTACAAAATTAACTTATTTACTGCTTTACAACACACCTCTGGACTGCAAAAATATTCCCTTTTCATTCAATTGATTTATACTGAATTCAATACTGAGTTTCATGTCGTACAATGTAATGATATCAAATCCAAAGCCACTTGTATATAGCACTTTGTTATTCAATTGAGTATTGAAGTCATTTTTATTATATGCATAACCCACATCTGTATAAGCTTTTGTATAAACCGATAATGGAATAGAAGAAATGAATTTACTTTTAATCGGAATGGGAATTTTTGTTTGAAATAATTTTTTACTTAAAGTTAATTTTACAATTGAGGAGAGTGTTCCATCCACGACATAATATTCAAGCCCCCTTAAATTATAATCTCCATATCCCAATGCTCGTTGGTTGATATATGCTTGATTGAATGGTAATTTGATTTTAGAAGCCAATTGAATATTACTGTAAAAATGATTGCTGTGTGTATAAAATTTCTTGTAAACTATGTCAGCCGAGAGCATGTTGATTCCTCCCTTTAATCCCAAGCCTCTTTTTCCAATACCCAACATGAAAATTGTTCCTTTTAAAGGATAATTGACATTGTCAGTTTTTACATACAAAAATGAGTAGGAGAAATCGGGAAAATGAATATTGGAAATGCTGTCATTCAAATAATTTCCATTGTAGTTTTTAATCACAAAACTGTCCGAAATATTTCCTGCGTTGTATTGAAATCCAAATAAATGTTTTTTATATAATCCCCTTCTTGTAAAAAATGTTCCTGAAAAAAAAAGATTGCTTTTGACGAAAAAATCTTTTTTATAAAAAACCAATTTGTTATTGTAATCTGTTTTGTAGGCAAATTCTTTGTTTTGCGTTAAACCAATTCCTAAAGAAAAACCCTGGTTAAGTTTTTTGTTACTATAGGGTTCTGCATAACCTACTGTAAAATACCTGTTGTATCCGTTTAGAAATACTATATTGAGTTTATCTGCTCTCCCTGAAAAATTGTAATCTTTGTATTTCAAGCCATAAATTAGTCTGTTAAAATCGGCATTGTTGGTACGAAACCATTCATTGAAATTTCTGTCAATGATTTGAAACTGAGGAATGGGATATATATACCATCTCTCAGTAACATTAATGTTGAGTTTAAACTTAGCTGGTGAAATAATTTCAGGAGTAATTTTTACCTCTGAAAATAGATTCGTATTATAAACGGCTTCTCTGCACAGCAATAGCTTTTCGTTAAGTTCCGATGGCAGCATTAGATCACCTACTTTTATATTCAACTCTCTTAGTATGATGTAATCTTTGGTTTTATTGTTACCAAAGATATAAATGGAATCCAGTTGAATTTTCTCGGTTGTATCTGATGATATTTTTTTTCTAAAATCCGTAAGCCTTATCACAGGATTTTTATTGTTTTGTCCTGAAACATTTAAAAATAGAGAAATAGAGATGAATAATACAGATCTTTTTTTCGGCGAACAACTGCAATAACCGAAAAAAATACAAATGGTATAAAAAAAGAAATACGTAATCAAAGGTTGAGATAATTCATCAGATTTTTGTAATTAATATCCGTTTTGTCTTCGTAATACTGATTGCCAAAATGATATTTCACTTCATATTCATACCTTTCAAAAGTTGCAACAAGCGAAGCGATTTCTTTTCTGTTGAGGTGTAAAGTTACTGAAAGGATACCTGATAAAGGATTTGTGGTAGTGTTCAAATGAAGGATGGTACAGTCATTACTTTCAACTATCCTGCTTATTTCTGAAATTGAAAACTGCGTTTTTTCCATTTCTAAAATAATCAATCCGCCTATTTCATTTCCCCCGGCAAAATCACCCATTGCTTTGAGTAAATCAATGGAAGTGATTATTCCAATAAATTCATTCGACCGATTTACAATGGGAACAATATTTGATTCGTATTGATTGCAAAAATTAACCGCATTGAGAAAATGAAGGTCATTAAATAAACAAACGTTCAATAAATTTTCTTGTATAAGCTCTATGGGAATTTTTTCCTCTTCAACATCCAATAAATCATCTTCACTTATCAACCCTAAATAGTTATTTGCAGATACAACGGGAAGGTGCGTCAGTTTGTAATCATTGATTAATTGCTTTGCCTTTGCAACAGAATCTTGCAATTTCAATCTCGGCATATTATGATTGATCAATTCTGAGGTAAGCATTTAATGAAGTATTAAGAATATCAAAATCGATGTAATGGCTTTTTCTGATAAAACGTTGGGTTTTTATCAACCTTTATGTTTTTTAAGAAAATCCTCTAGTATTTTATTAAACTCGACAGGCACTTCCATCATCGGCGCATGCCCGCATTTATCAATAAAATTAAGCTCGCTGTTTGGAATAAGTTTATGAAACTCTTCACCAACAAAAGGAGGTGTGATGGTGTCATTTTTTCCCCAAATCAAACAAGTAGGGTGTTTTATTTGATTCAACTCATCTCCCAAATTATTTCGAATAGCACTTTTCGCCAATGCTATTATTTTTATTACTTTAAGTCGGTTGTTGGTAATTTCAAAAACTTCATTTACTAATTCATCAGTAGCCAATGCAGGATCATAGAAGGTGAGTGCCGTTTTGTTTCTGATATATTCCTTATCGCCTCTTTTTGGGTAAGAATCCCCCATCCCATTTTCAAACAATCCCGAACTTCCGGTTAAAATCAGTGTTTTTATTCTCTCGGGCTTTTTTAATGTATGAACAAGGGCAACATGTCCACCCAATGAATTTCCCATTAAGTGTATATGGTTGTAATTCCGGTGTTCTATGAATTTATTCAAAAACTTTTGAAGTCCGCCTACGGAGGTATGAAGCAAATCAAGTTCCAATAATGGCAACAATGGCACCACCACTTTGTGAGTTTGTTTAAAATGTTCTATTAAGTCTTTGAAGTTACTTAAAGCACCAAACAGACCATGCAAAAGCATCAGAATCTCTCCTTCTCCTTCTTCTATAAACTTAAACTTCCCGTCTTGTTTTATCGAATAACTCATGCTGATTTACTTTACTATCTATTAAAGATACTATTGGCTTAAAATTACGTTAAATACAGTGAAAAATGCTATAATTTATTGGAAACTGCACCAAAATAATCTTCCAGCTGGCTGAATATATTTTTAAAGAATGGAATTATTTTACCAATAACACCAATAACATCGGGAGCAATTGGAGCTAAATAAGGATAAAAGACAGAGCTGTCAATTGTTTCTTTTTTAACAAGACCCAACTGTTTAATATAAAAAAGAATTACACTGAAAATGATAGAGTATAGTACAACATACAGACAAATACCCCCGAGTTTATTAACCCATCCCAGCATGACCAGTTCACTCGTTTTTTCAAATAATTTCCCAATCATTTTTACAGCCAACACTACTGCAGAGAAAATTAATACAAAAGATAGAAAGGGAAGCCATTTGCCGTTTATGTGAGTGCTTGCGGACAGGTGGGTAGCAATTACAGCAGACAATTTAACGGCAGCAGCAATTCCTATTAGAAAGCCAACTGTATTAAAAAGGGCCTGAATCAGCCCTTTTCTAACTCCTTTTGTAAATGCTAAAAGAAGCAATCCAATATAGATTATGTCAATAAACATTAATCGAATAAGATGTTTGTTAGGAATTTTTGTTAATAGTATAGGTTGCCTTATCCTAAAAGCTCTTTCACAATGGCGCTGATAGTCTTTCCGTCAGCTTTCCCTGCCAGTTGTTTGGAAGCAACTCCCATTACTTTTCCCATGTCTGCTGCTGAGCTTGCCCCTGTTTCTTTGATAATAGCAGTTACAGACGATCTGATTTCTTCTTCTGAAAGTTGCTTAGGAAGGAATTTCTCAATAACAGCCATTTCTTCTCTTTCTTTTTCTGCAAGATCTTCCCTGCCTTGCTGTACAAAAATTTCCAATGAATCTTTTCTTTGCTTCATCATTTTTTGTAAAAATTTTTGCTCAATGGCTTCATCAAGTTCTGCCGGTGCTCCGGGTTCAGTTTTTGCTTTGATGATTTCTGCCTTAATAGCCCTGAGCGCTCTTAAAACCGCTTCGTTTTTTGACTTCATGGCGTCTTTCATTTCCGCCATTATTTGTTGTTCAAGTGCCATAATTGTATAGTTTATTTAGGTTGTTCATTCATCATATCATCTCTGAATTTTTGATAAAATCCTTTTGCAAAATCTTTCATCTCAGCGCTTAAATCATCGTTTTTTGTAGCTCTTTGAAATGTATCAGCCATGGTCATTATCATTTGGTAAAAAAAATCTCCCATTTCATCCACCATCATGTCTTTGGTCCATAAATCAATTCTTAATGCCGATTTATCAGCCCCATCCCAAAAAGCAAGACACATTGCTTTTGATTTTTGCTGCATGTCGGCACTGCTGTCACTTGCCTGCCAATTGATTTGTTCAGGTATTTTATTGGGGTCCAACATGATATCAATTGTTATGGTAGATTTATGCATTTGACATTTTTTTTACAAAGGTAATATCTTTATTCCTGACTATTTTCAATGATTTCATTCCAAATTTTTTCCGCAATTTTTTCCCAAGAAACTGTTTCCGAATATGCTGCAGCCCTTTCTATCAAGTCACTTCTCAGACTTTCATTTTTATATAGTAAAATCATTTTTTCCGACAATTCTTTTCCCGAAAAGTAAAGTACATTATCTGAAAATGAAGATTGGATGTAATCTCTTTCTGCTATCACCACGGGAGTTTTTAATCCAAAACAAGACATTATTTTTTCTGTATTTTTTTCATTAAAAGCAACGAAAATAGCGGCATAAGCACTTGATAAAAGGCATGTTTCTGAAATAGAATCTTGTTCTTTTGAAAATAAAATTACATCTTCCCTGTATTTATAATTTTTGATGAGGTTTGAAATAGCTGGCTGTTGATTTTCGGACAGCATTACTATTAATTTAAATTCTGATTGCTGCCATTTTTTAAAATAAGAGAATGACTTTAATACTTCGATTAGTTCTTGTTCTGTAGATTCCTTTCCTTCTACCACAAAAAATTCTTTCCCCGAACTGATTTTCTTTTTTACCTCTTCTTTTTTTGACTGCTCGAATGGAGAGTAGATTTTAGAACCAAAAGGAATTACATTTATTTTCTTATCTGAAAGATGAAACTGTTTCATCAGCTCATCTTTCGCGAGACAGTTTTCAACAATCAAACAAAATGATTTTTGTAGCAATTCATTTTTATTTTTCAATAAAAAGCCCCTGTTAATGTAAGTAACTGTTTTTATGCGCTTATTCAGGTAAGAGGATGGATGAATGCAGAAATAAATATTCGCTTTTCTTTTTTTCAGGATACCATATACTCTTTGATTAATAAACAAATTCCCAAATAGAAATTTCAACCAACCATTTTTAAGCGAGTGGTGCTCAATATTCTTACAAGTAATTTTTCCTGATTCTATGTTTTTATTGTAAATAAAAATGAAAGTAAAGTCCGGATGCTGCGATGCGATATTATTGAAGCAGTTGTAATAGAAATCATCAATGTGGGAAATTTCAATCGCAATAGTCATCGTAGTAATTGATTAATATTTATACAAGCAACGTATTTCCATAATTTGCTCTTAGAGAATTACATTTTTGTATTCCCTTTGTATTTTCTTGTCTATTTAAATATTTTCAATTTCACTGTTTCTATTCTAGTATCGCTGACGCTTAAAATATCAATCTCAAAATTTCCAATAAATATTTTTTCTTTCGCGCCGGGAATAGATTCATTGTGTTGAATTATATAGCCGGAAAGAGTTTCTGCATCTTCATTGTCTTCGAAAGAGATAGGATATTTCTGAGAAATAAAGTCAAGCTCAAGTCTGCCACTGAAAATATATTCATTGCTCGAAAGCTGTTTATTGATAAATGTTTCGGGCACATCATACTCATCTTCAATCTCTCCGAATATTTCCTCTAAAAGATCTTCCATCGTAACAATACCCGCAGTACCTCCAAATTCGTCAACAACCCATGCAATGCTTTTTCTTTCCTTGCTAAACTTATTCATTAAATCAGTAGCACTCATGGTTTCGGGAACCGTAGGAATTGGATGTAGTATGTCTTTAACTTCTGAAGGGTTTTTAAAAAGGTCTAAATGGTGAACATAGCCAAGGATATTATCTACATTGTTTTCAAATATCAAAATTTTACTCAACTTTGTTTCAATGAATCGTTTTTTAATTTCCTCAATTCCGAACTTTATATCCACACCTTCTATTTCTTTTCTCGGTATGAGACATTCACGTAATTTTATATCACTAAGAGAAAGAGCGTTTTCAAAAAGCTCTTTATTGATCTCCTTGTCTTCTTCTTCTTCATGATGTTTGCTTTGTTGTAAAAAATGTTCCAAATCCACTTTGCTGAATGCCGCTTTTTTTGATGTTATTTTTACATTGAAAACATATTTCAAAATCCATTCAGCAAGACTTACAAGATAGGACGCAGCGGCAGATAAAAGCCAGTACAATCCTCTTGAAACAGAGCTAATAAAATCAGATTTAAGTAAAGAATTGCTTCTGGCTTTAAAAAAAGCCTTGCTTATAAATTCAGTCATTAAAATAATAGCAGTAGAGAGAGTCGTTTCAATAATCAATCTGATTATATTTAAATAGCCTGAAGCGTTTGATGGAAGTCTGCTCTCAATCCACTTCCAAATTGGGTATAGCATATCTCCAATCAACAAACCGTAAATAACCAATATAATATTCAGCCCAACCAATATTGTTCCGATGAACTTCGCAGGATTTTCTGAAAAATATCCCCATGTTTTACCCGAAACTGTTCCCTTTTTTTTACTGAGTTCAATAGAAAGTTTGTTGGCAGAAATAAACGCAATTTCCAATCCCGACAAAAAGCCGATTAGAATTAATGAAATAAAAATTGAAAACAATGCTAACCAATCCATGATATAAAATTAATAAAAAAAGAAGTATGCGATTTTTTATAAGCCCTCATGATTGTAAAAAGGAGGATACAATTTCAGTAGCGTTATTACAGGCTCTTTCAAGATCATCATTGATGACAATTCTGTCAAAATTGTTTTTAAAAGAAATCTCATAAGAAGCTTTATTCACCCGAGCCTGAATAGAATCTTCTGTTTCTGTTCCTCTCGACATCAATCGGTTTTTTAATTCATCAACTGAAGGGGGTTCTATAAAAATACTAAGTGTATTTTCAGGATATTGTTGCTGTACATGAATAGCGCCTTTCACATCAATGTCCAATACCGGAATCTTACCCATAGACCAGATTCTTTTTAATTCGGACTTTAAAGTTCCATAATACTTCCCTTCATACACCATTTCCCACTCAGCAAATTCTTTTTGTTTTATTTTGGTTTTGAATTCATCCATAGAAATGAAATAGTAATCAACCCCGTCTATTTCTTCCCCTCTTGCATTTCGGGTAGTTGCAGAAACAGAAAAAGAAAGTATTGGGAAAGTTTGCATCAGAAACTTGGTGATTGATGTTTTTCCGGCACCTGAAGGAGCAGTGATAATCAATATTTTCTGATGTTTTTCCGGCATGTAAATATTTTGTTATTGATGTTATCGATATTATTGAGCATGAACTCTTTTGATGGAAGCCCCGAGTTTGATGAGTCTCTCATCAATATTTTGATAACCACGATCTATCTGTTCAATGTTTTGTATTACACTCTTTCCTTCTGCACTTAATGCAGCAATCAGCAATGCAACACCTGCTCTTATATCTGGTGAACTCATTGTGATTCCACGCAGTTTTTTCTGTCTTTCCATACCAACTACAACTGCACGATGCGGATCACATAAAATTACTTGCGCCCCCATTTCTATAAGTTTATCAACAAAAAACAACCTGCTTTCAAACATCTTCTGATGTATTAGCACACTGCCTTTTGCCTGTATGGCTGTAACTAGAATGATACTAAGCAAATCAGGAGTCAGACCGGGCCATGGATGATCATACATGGTTAAAATACCGCCTTCCAAAAAAGTTTGAATTTCATAAAGATCCTGAGAAGGAATATGAATGTCATTCCCTTTTATTTCAAGTTTAATACCTAATTGTTGAAACTTCTCCGGTATTACACCAAGGTCACTTACACCAGCATTTTTAATAGTGATATCACTTTGCGTCATGGCAGCCAACCCGATGAAACTTCCAACTTCTATCATATCTGGCAACATGGTATGTGTTGTGCCTTTTAAAGATTCAACACCTTCAATAAATAACATATTGCTGCCTATTCCGGTGATTTTCGCACCCATTCTATTCAGCATTTTACAGAGTTGTTGAATATAGGGTTCGCAGGCAGCATTATATATAGTGGTATTTCCTTTAGCCAACACTGCTGCCATTAAAATATTGGCAGTTCCAGTAACACTTGGCTCATCCAGTAGCATGAATGCACCCTTTAATTCTTTGGCTTCCAGTTTAAAAAAATTAGAATGTTCGTTGTAAGAATATTTTGCACCTAATTTTTCAAATCCGATAATGTGGGTATCTAATTTCCTTCTCCCAATTTTATCACCGCCGGGTTTAGGCAAATACGCTTTTTTAAATCTTGCCAACAATGGCCCCGCAAGCATTACAGAGCCTCTTAATTTTCCGCTTTTTTTATGAAAATGTTCGCTTTCTAAATAATCAATATCAATTTTATCCGCTCTAAAACTGCACGTGTAGCGATCAATACGATTTACTTCAACATTGATTTCTTTCAATAATTCTATAAGAAGATTAACATCAATGATGTCGGGAATATTATTAATAACAACTTCTTCATTCGTAAGTAATACTGCGCTGATGATTTGAAGGGCTTCGTTTTTTGCACCCTGGGGAGTTATTTCGCCCGATAACTTTTGTCCGCCGATAACTTCAAAAATACTCATATTGGATTTTATTCACAAAGAACCTTTGCAGGAATTAATGAAACACATTTTTATTTTTAAATGAAAATTTGCTGTTTACTAATAACGTTTTTTGAAATTTCTGTTGTTATTTCTGTTGTCTCTTCCCCCATTATTGTTATTTCTATTTCCGCCTCTGTTATCCCTTGGCCCCCGGTTATTATCTCTACCGCCAAAATTCTGCCTGTATTGATTTCTGCCGCCTCCTGAAGAATAATCGTCTCTTTCAGAACGATTGTCTGTTCTGTGTTTTACGAATGGACGATTATTGAATTCCAATTCACCATTGGTAATTGAATTCAGTTCTGTTTGAATGTTGTCATCGTGAACCAATTCCTTATGCCAATTGCTATATGTCAATTTCATATAGTAAGCAATGGAATTAGCAAAACCTTGTTTTTTCTCTGGATTTTCTTCATTCAATGCCTTGTCTATAACTAGTTCAATATTTTTTCCAAGATGATTGAATTTTGGATATTTTTTAGGGTAGCGCAATTTTTCGGGCTTTGCCTTTAGTGTTTCCCTTGTAGGAATAGGATAGGGACTTTCTACATCCAATGTAAAATCACTGATTAAAAAAAGATGATCCCATAATTTATGTCTGAAATCTTCCACATTTTTTAAATGGGGGTTTAAAAATCCCATTAATTCAATAACTGCATTTGCATTTTTTTGACGATCCTCTTTGTCCTCAATTTTAAGTAAATATTCTACCATTTTTTGAATATGCCTTCCATATTCTTTCATAATCAAATGGTTTCGAGTAGTATTATACTCCATATTGTCTGTATTAAGCATTATTCAAAGTTAAGTAGTTAATGGCGTGTAAACAAGTGTATTTAACGCCTGCAAGCATTGTATTGAGGGTAAAATAGGCCGGAAAATAAGGTATTAGTTTTTAACCCCATCTTTCTTCTTCACATACAATTTAAGTGAGATGTAAGTTAGTAATACGCCCAAACAATCAGCCGTCCAATCAACTAGATCATAGCTTCGACCCGGAACAAAAAGCTGTATACACTCGGTAATATAACCCCAACAGCAAGTAGCAATTGAAATGGAAATAAAAATCCTTTTTCTTTGTAATATTGAAAAATCTTCTTTTAAAAAGGGGATCATAAATAACAAAGCCAATAGACCAAACATGGCTCCATGAATCATTTTATCAAAGTCAAGTATTAAATCAATCCATTCACTTCCTTTTGGTATATCATTTCTGGGTAGTGCGATACTGATAAATACAATAATAAACCAAATAATACCCGGAATAAATTGTTTGAAGGAAATACTTTTCAAAATAAAAATGATTATCCAACCAATGAATTATATGCCTCTGCACTCATCAAATTCTCCGCATCAGAAGGATTGTCAATAGTCATTTTAACCATCCACCCCTTTCCATAAGGGTCACTGTTTACATAGTCAGGATTTGCCTCTAAATCAGGATTTACCTCGGTTATAGTCCCGTCAACCGGTAAAAATAAATCACTGACAGTTTTAACCGCTTCCACTGTTCCGAAAATTTCTTCGGCTTTCATTGACTTGTCTTTTGAATTGATATCTATGAATACTATATCTCCAAGTTCATGCTGTGCATAATCAGTAATGCCAATAGTAGCACTGTTGCCCTCTATAAGAATCCATTCATGATCCTTGGTATATTTTAGATTAGATGGGAAGTTCATTTTTATATTTTAATTATAAACAATTTAGTACTACTTAACTAATGTACTTTAGTATTATTTTATCAACTCCATTTTCATGTGGATGTCTTTCTTAGGTCTGTCTGAGCCATCTTTGTCAGCAGCAGCAATTTTATCTATTACATTTAATCCGCTAACTACCTCGCCAAACACAGTGTATTCCATATCAAGAAAAGGAGTGCCGCCCAATGTTTTATAAATATTTTTTTGCTCTGGTGTATAAACATATCCTTTTTGCTTGCTCATCATATCAAGTTGTTCTTCGGGAGTTGGATTACCCTGTACAATGTAAAACTGGCAAGCACTGCTTGCTTTTTCGGGATTGCCATCTCTAGCAGCAGCCAATGCTCCTTTTTTATGGATAATTTTTTGGTCAAACTCTGCAGGAATTCTTTCCATATCACCACCACCCATGCCAAGCATTGCACCTGGTTCAGCATTTTTGCTCATTGGGTCGCCGCCCTGAATCATAAAGCCTTGTATAATTCTGTGAAATAACAAGCTGTCATAAAATCCTTGCTCAACCAGTTTAACAAAATTGTCTCTGTGTTTAGGAGTAGCATCATACAATCTAACTATAACCACACCCATATCTGTTGTGATTTTTATTGTTGTTTTACCAGGAATTTCATCTGCTTTTTTTACAGGCGCTGTAGCGGGTGATTTTGAAGTAGATGGATTCTTTTTCGTGGTCGTGGTCTTGGACTGAGCCATTGCGCCCAAACTTAAAAAACTGATAGTTACAGTGCAGAAAAATAATTTAAAAAGTTTCATTGGTTTAAATTTTATATAAATTCTAAAGATTGAAAATAAAGCAAAATATGGTCTTTGAGAAAATTTTCTTGTTCAAATAGCTCAAATGCCGGCAATTCCTTTATTTGAGTAAAATGAGGCCAACCTTCTTCATCTTTTCCATTACAAATATAATATCCACTTGGTATTAGTATTGTACAAATAGCAATATGCATCAAATCTTGCTTTTGTTCTTTACTGAATTCCTGAGCACCTTGTCCAAGTTCCTGAACCCCAATAAGCAACAGAACTCCATTCATATCAGGTTTAATTCCAAACCTTTCCTTCAGCTTTATCCTTAGTTTGAGCCACCTAATCTGTAAATCTTCTTCCAACGGTTGCATTTGGCAAATGTAAGTAATATCCAAATCCCGTTTATCTTTGCAGGAATAATGATTATTTAAATAATTAATAAAACCAAATGCTGCAAGTTAATTTTATCAGACAATACCCACAAGTAGTCAAAGAAAGATTGGCTGTTCGTAATTATAAAAATATCGAAATCGTTGACCAGATACTGGAATTAGATGAGGAATTGAGAAAGTTAAAAACTGCAACTGAATCAATGCAGGCCTCTGTAAACAATGCTTCAAAAGAAATTGGCGCTTTGATGGCTAAAGGAGATAAAGCAGCCGCTGAATCAAAAAAGCAGGAAGTAGCTTCGCTTAAAACAGAAATGTCGGAAAAAGCGGAAAAGTTACAGATACTTGAGGCCGAATTCAATAAAAATATTTTATTGCTTCCAAATTTGCCGCACACATCTGTTCCAAAAGGCGTTTCAGCTGAAGACAATGAAGTGGTAAGGGAAGGAGGGACAAAACCCTCACTATACGCAGATGCAAAACCTCATTGGGATTTGATAAAAGAATTTGATTTAATTGATTTCGAAACTGGTGCAAAGCTTGCAGGCAGCGGATTCCCTTTATACAAAGGAAAAGGAGCAAAATTGCAAAGATCCCTAATTCAATTTTTTTTAGATTATAATACTGCAGCCGGTTACACCGAATATATGCCACCACTTATGGTTAATGAAGCTACCGCTTACGGCACAGGTCAGCTGCCCGACAAAGAAGGACAAATGTATCATATAACTGCAGATGGCTTATACCTTATACCAACGGCAGAAGTTCCTGTTACAAATGTGTACAGTAATGAAATATTAAAAGATGCGGATATTCCCGTAAAAATGACTGCCTATACTCCTTGTTTCAGAAGAGAAGCTGGCAGTTTCGGAAGTGATGTAAGAGGATTAAACAGGGTTCATCAGTTTGATAAAGTGGAAATCATTCAAATGGTATATCCTCAGGATAGTTATAAAGTATTGGATGATATGGTTGCCCACGTTGAAAAGTTATTGAATTTATTAGAGCTTCCTTATCGTATTCTTCGTTTATGTGGTGGTGATATGGGATTCACTTCTGCGCTTACTTATGACTTTGAAGTATACAGTGCCGCACAGCAAAAATGGCTGGAAGTTAGTTCTGTCAGCAATTTTGAAACTTTCCAGACAAACAGAATGAAAATCAGATACAAGGATGAAACAGGTAAGACACAATTACTTCATTCTTTAAATGGTTCTTCGTTAGCTTTACCAAGAATTGTTGCAGCCTTATTGGAAAACAACCAGTCTGAGGATGGCATTCGATTACCAAAAGCATTGCATCAATATTTTGGCGATACTACTATAAAATAGAAAAATATGAATAAAAAGAAAATGGCGTTTAGTCTATTAATTGCTTCAGGTATTTTTTTTAATGCCTGTTCACATAAAACAATTACTACAAACAAGCCGATGGACGCTACCTTACTATCTACGGCATCAATAACTGAAGGAGAAAAAACATACAAATCCAATTGCGGTAAATGCCATGAATTAAAAGATCCTGCAGAATTTTCTCAAAAAGAATGGGGGCCTATTATGAGAAGTATGGCGAAAAAGGCACACCTGGATGATGCTCAAAAAAACAACGTTACAGCGTATGTTTTTAGTCTGGCAAAAAGATAACGAATAAATACAATTATAAGAGTATCCATTAAAAAAGCGACACAAAACTGTGTCGCTTTTTTATACTAATTGAATTGATATTTTTATCTCACACCATTCATCATTTTCAACAACTTACTGCTCAACATAAACAACACGATCGAAGCTGCTCCTGCCATAAATACGAAAAGCATGAAGAAGTCATAAAGATTTTCAATCTTTACAAAGAAGGTTGGTTTTTCAGGCTTTAAATTCCAGGTTTGAACGCGTTCTTCTTTTACCGAAAGTTTTTTTCCATCAATCGTTTTTACTACATCAACCGAATCACGGGTAATCAACAATGTGTCATTTAACATTAATGCACGATTGCAATTAGAGTTATTGGATTTTATTACTTTGATATAATAATTAGAAACGTTTACTGTTTTTACTGAATCAATAGTTAGCTCCGTTAAGCTATCTGTCTTACCATCAGAAGCTTTAACCGTAGTGGCTGTTGCCAATTTTAAAGGTTGATTTCCTTTAGGGTCAATGTTTAACTTTTCTTCGTCAATTGAAGCAGCGTTTAAAGAAACCATAGCTGATGAACTTGCATTGGATGAAAACACTTTTTCTGTTTTCACTTCTTCAGGATAAAGAGCGCTGAGAGTTCCTGCGAATTTATTTGCTGCAGCTGTTGATAAAAACCATACCCCCATCAACAAGGAAGCTAATTTCACAGGAGCCAATTTATTAACCATTGATAATCCGATTGGAGAAAGACACAACTCACCAAAGGTATGTATGGTATACAAACTTACTAACCAAACCATGCTGACTTTTGTACTTGGATCTATTCCTTTTACTCCAAAAGCAATTACCAAATATCCTATAGCAAGCAAAAATAAACCCAATGCTTGTTTGAAGGGAGATGCGGGTTCTAAATTTCTTTTACCTAGTCCCCCCCAAATCCAAACAAACAACGGTGCGAAAATTACAATAGCAACTGCATTGATGGCTTGGAAATAAGAGGTAGGGATTGTCTTCCCAAACAACACCCTGTTGGTTTGTTCTTCCGCAAAATAAGTAAGAGATGCTCCTGCTTGCTCAAATGCAGCCCAGAAGAAAATTACAAAGAATGCAGCAATATATATTACCCAAATTCGCTCACGTTCAATTTTAGTTAACGTAGGATCTGTGATAATATAACCGGGTGCGGCAATGGTTAAAGAGAAGATAAATGATCCAACCCAATCCATTTCGAATTTATTCAAAAAGATAAAAAGCAAAGAGATAAAAATACCACCCCAAATAAGAATTGCTTTATAGTTGACAGGCGTTTTTTCACCTGTAGTATTTACTTCGCGCGCAGAATTGGGCTTCTCTCCAATTTGTTCTCCTTCAGGGGTTACAATATATTTATTTTTCAATGCTATAAAGAAAACGAGGCTTAAACACATTCCAACACACGCGGCTAAAAATCCCCATCTGTAATCTGCGGCGTTGCCTGTATCTCCTAAATAACCGCAAACCAATGGTGCAATAAATGCGCCCAAATTGATTCCCATGTAAAATATCGTGAATGCAGAATCAACTCTCTTATCTCCAACAGGATAAAGCTGGCCAACCATGGTTGAAATGTTCGGCTTGAAAAAACCATTTCCAAAAATCAGAAAGCCCAAACCTGTAAACATAAGCGGTGTGGCTAATTCAGGTTGTTGATAAAACGAGCCCGCAAAAAACATCAATAGCTGACCAATAGCCATCAAAACCCCTCCAACAATAATTGACTTTCTGTTACCCCAGTATCTGTCTGCCATATAACCGCCAAGTAAAGGAGTTAAATAAACCAGCCCAGTATAACTGCCATATATCTGAGATCCAAGTGCTTTGTCAAACAAAAGCGCTTTTGTCATAAACAAAACAAAAAGAGCCCTCATGCCATAATAACTGAATCTCTCCCACATTTCAGTAAGAAAGAGAACATATAATCCGGAGGGATGTTTGCTGTTTGAATTTACTTCTGCCATAATCTTGAAGTTTAGTTGCTTTTAATAGGTTGAATAAAAATTATTTTCACCCAAAATACTGATTTTATTTAACATACATCAATTTGAAGTTATTTAATCTAAGCATGCATTCAATCTCAATCAATCATTCTGCTAAATTAATTAGCATGGTTGCGATAATGAACTAAAAAATCATGTAGCTCATTTGGAAAATAGTTTTTAAAATAAACATAACACCGTTGTTAATTCCAATAAAATATATCAACTTTGTTTTTATTCCATCATAGAAGCCTTATTACATTAAACATGGGTATTTTTAATTTTTTTACACAGGAAATTGCCATTGACTTAGGTACTGCAAATACACTGATAATTCATAATGATGAAGTGGTGGTTAATGAACCTTCCATTGTGGCGCTTGACAGAAACAATCCTAAAATATTATTGGCTGTTGGAAAGAAGGCTTTGATGATGCATGAAAAAACGCATGAGAGTATTCGCACTGTAAGGCCTTTAAGAGATGGAGTAATTGCAGATTTCAATGCGGCTGAATTGATGATCAGAGAATTGATTAAATTAGTGTACCCTAAAAAACCTTTATTTGCTCCGAGTTGGAGGATGATGATATGCATTCCAAGCAGTATCACCGAAGTAGAGAAAAGAGCTGTAAGAGACAGTGCAGAACAAGCAGGAGCCAAAGAAGTTTATTTGATTCATGAACCGATGGCAGCAGCATTGGGTATTGGTATTGATGTAGAGGAGCCTGTAGGAAACATGATTATTGATATTGGTGGTGGTACCACAGGAATTACAGTAATTGCTCTTGCAGGTATTGTGTGCGATCAAAGCATTCGTATCGCAGGTGATGAATTTACGGCCGATATTATGGAAGCGCTTCGCCGTTATCATAGTTTATTGATTGGTGAAAGAACCGCAGAACAAATTAAAATTCAAATCGGCGCAGCTATGAAAGATTTGGATAATCCACCGGATGATATCCCTGTTAATGGTCGCGATTTGGTTACCGGAATTCCAAAACAAGTTATGGTTAGTTATCAGGAAGTGGCAGAAGCACTTGATAAAAGCATATTTAAAATCGAAGAAGCGATTTTAAAAGCGCTTGAAACTACTCCGCCGGAATTAGCTGCTGATATTTATCGTCGCGGTTTGTACATTACCGGAGGCGGATCGTTATTAAGAGGATTGGATAAAAGACTTGCAAACAAAATAAAATTACCCGTGCATATTGCTGATGATCCCCTAAAGAGCGTTGTAAGAGGAACAGGAATTGCCTTAAAAAACTACGACAGATTTCCGTTTGTGATGAGATAACCCCTTGTATTTATTAATGTTCACTTCACTTCAATGTGTTAGTGTAACAAAAATTTCGGAAGCAGTTGAGAAACATTTTTCTTTTTATTCGCAGGCATTTTAATTTATTGCTGTTTCTTTCTTTACAGATTTTTTCTGTTTATTTGATTGTTACCTATAACGAATATCATCGCGCTGTATTCACTAACACAGCTAACAATCTTTCCGGTGGCATCAATACTAAATACGCCGGTATCCAACAGTACTTTTACCTGAAAAAAACCAACGACTCACTATTAAAAGCAAATGAGTCTCTTTACAACAAACTAAAAGCAGACTTTTCTCTTCCCGACAGTTTACCCCGAACCTATATTGATTCGATGAAAGTTGATTCATTCGTAAAGTATAGAAAATATTCCTACCTGGGTGCAAAAGTGGTATCAAATTCCGTCACAAACCAAAGCAATTATATTGTTCTTGATAAAGGAAAAAACCATGGGGTAAAAGAAGGTATGGGAGTCATAGACCCCAATAGTGCAGTTGTAGGTATAGTAACCGAAGTAACCGAAGAATATGCAGTTGTAATGAGTTTGCTTCACAAGGATAGTCATATCAGCGGAAAATTACAAAAAGGTGGTGAAACAGGAATCTTAAGCTGGAATGGCGTTGATCCAAATTATATTTCTATTAGCAATATTTCTAAAAGTGCGAAAGTGCTGAAAGGAGACACTATCATCAGTAGCGGATTCAGTACAGCTTTACCCAAAGGAATGTATATAGGTTTTGTAGAAGCACTATACAAAGAGAGTAGCAGTAATTTTTATAAAATAAAATTTCGAAGTGCTGCAAATTTTCACAACATTCAATATGTGTACGTTATTCAGAATGCTGATCAGGATGGAGTAAAAGATGCATTGGATAAAATAAAAAAGCAACCTTGAACTGAACATTAAAATGAATAGTCTTATAAAAAATATTTTTCGATTCGCAATAATAATCTTGTTGCAGGTATTTGTTCTTGATAAGATTCTTCTTCATCAATTGATTACGCCTTATGTTTATTTTGTGTTCATATTATGGTTGCCTTTCAATATAAATAGAAGTGTATTGATGATTGTTTCTTTTATACTAGGAGCTACATTGGATAGCTTTAGGCATAATCCCGGTTTTCATGCTGCCGCATGCGTATTAATCGCTTATATTAGACCTTTTGTAATCAATTTAATGATTCCTCAGGAAGGTGCAGAAACAAACTATGACGAACCCTCCGTAAAAAGTTTCGGAGGATTTATCCCTTATTTTATTTATGCAGGTTTTTTAATGCTGCTTCATAACACTTGGCTTTTTTTATTGGAAGCATGGCAATTTGCCGACCTATATTATTTTTTCATGAAAACGATATTGTCTACTTTGATAAGTTTGCTGCTTCTGTTGATTATCGAAATGATATTTTACAGAAAGCAAAAATTCAGAACAAACACTATTTAGTTTCTGAATTGAACTAATTTAAATGTTGAGAAAAATATAAGAGCCAATAAATGTGTCATCCCTAATAGCTAAACTGTAAGAAAGTGTCTGTATACAATGAATCAAGAAAAAATGTGATAAAGCTTGTATTTATTGGACTTTTTGTTGTTATCATTTTCAGGTTGTTCATGTTGCAAGTTATTACAAGTAAATATAAAGTACTCGCGGAAGACCAAGGAATTTTCAGAAAAGTGGTGTATCCAGACAGAGGAATCATTTTTGATAGGAAAAAGAATGCCATTCTTCAAAATACCAACATTTCGGATTTGATGGTAACACCCAATAAGTTGAAAGGTATTGATACTGCATTATTCTGCAAAATAATGAATATTGATACTGCTCAATTTAAAAAAAGAATTGTAGAATTGATAATCAAAAATGGCAGATCAAGGCCCTCAGTGTTTGAACCATTATTGTCGGAAGAAAAAATGGCGGTAATCAGCGAATCTTTATACAAATTTTCTCCTGCTTTTTATTTGCAGGAAAGGTCTATAAGATCCTATCCCTATGAAGCAGCAGCCAATGTGTTGGGTTATACTGCAGAAGTAGACACTACATTTTTAAGAAAGCATCCGGGAGAAGGTTATGTAGCCGGAGATTATGCTGGAATGACAGGATTGGAAAGATCTTATGAAAAAGTATTGATGGGAGAAAGAGGTATAGAATACTGGAAGAGAGACAATAAAAACAGGCTAACCGAAAGACTCGAACAAGGAAAGTACGATACCATTGCAATTGCAGGTCAAAATATTTATACTTCTATTGACATTGAATTGCAGGAACTGGGTGAAAAATTAATGAAAAATAAATTGGGCTCAATTGTGGCAATCGATCCTCGAACAGGAGGAGTGCTAGCTATGGTGAGCGCCCCATCTTATAAACCCGCTTATCTTACAGGAAGTGAAAGGCGAAAACATTTTTCTGAACTTTTTTTGAACCCCGCATTGCCCTTGCTTAACAGAACAGTTAGCGCAACGTATTCACCCGGCTCAACTTTTAAAACCCTTCAGGCTTTGATTGGCCTCCATGAAGGTGTTATTTCAACAGATACAAGATTTGTATGCAGTGGTGCTTTTTACGGATGTGGAAGCGGAAAGCCTATGCGCTGTCTTGATTTTGGAGTATTTGATTTAAGGAATGCCATCACTGTTTCTGACAACACCTACTTTGCTAACGTAATGCAAAGAGTTATCAATAATCCAAAGTACTCTTCTCCGCAAGTTGCCCTGACTAATTGGGATAACTACATGTATGCGTTCGGGTTAGGTCATAAATTGGGGATTGATCTTCCCTCAGAAAAAGCAGGAAATATACCTACTCCAAACTATTACAATAAAGTTTATGGAATGGGGAAATGGAATTTTTGTACATTTCGTTCAATCAGTATAGGACAGGGTGAAGTGGATGTCACTCCACTTCAAGTAGCCAATGAAATGGCATATATAGCCAATAAGGGTTGGTATTACTTACCCCATGTGGTTGATTCTATTGAAGGAGGTGATAAATTTGGACAATTATCCAAGTATAAAAAAAGAATTCGTCCAACGGAAATTCCGGATAGTATTTTTTATGCTGTACATGATGGAATGCAAGGTGTTGTAGACAGAGGGACAGGAGCCGGTGCAAAAGTGAAAGATGTTGTTATTTGCGGTAAAACTGGAACTGTAGAAAATTATTACAGAGGAGTTAAACAACCCAATCACTCTTTTTTCTGTGGGTTTGCGCCTAGAGATAACCCTAAGATTGCAATCATGTGTGTGGTCGAAAACAGTGGTCGATTCGGCGGAACGTATGCAGCACCAATAGTGGGATTGATGATTGAGAAATACCTGAAGGATTCTATCACAGATAAATCAAGATTGGATAAAATAGAACAACTTTCCAATTTAAAACTGATGCCTTCAAGAATTTTACAGGAAATCAAGCGGCAAGATTCTATTAGGCATTTGAAAGATTCTGTTTATTTGGCAGCGAAAGGATTCATTAAAGCCATAAAAGATACAGTAGGTTTGGATGACGATCAGCCAGACAAAGATGAATGGGGTAAAATGAAAGAGGGAAGGTCAAAAAATCCAGACTCTGAAAAAGACAGCTCCGAATTGAAGCAAAAGGCAATATTATTGCCAGGTAAAAAAAATTATTTGCCCAATAAATCAAATCCAAAAACAAATAACCACTGATATTAATAATGTATCACAAAAGACCTGATATCACTCAAAATAAAGATTGGAAAATCATCTTATTGTATATTGTTATTGCTATTTTAGGTCTTGTTTCCATATTTTCTGTTGAGTTTAGAACCAACGATGATTTTTTTCCAAGCTTTTTTGCATTTAAAAAAAACTACAGTAAACAATTCATGTATTTGCTAGGGTGTGCTGTCATCGCAATTTTTATTTTACTTACAGACAGTAAATTTTTTACCGCTACACCTAACCTCCTATATGTTTTTGGTATAATTTTAATGATTGCCACCTTTGTGGTAGGCAAAACCGTAAATGGATCCAAAAGCTGGATTCCATTGGGTTTCATGAACCTACAACCTGTTGAAACTTGTAAAATTTTCACCTCCCTTGCTTTGGCGAAATATTTATCTCGTTCGGATACCGATTTTTTAAAATCAAAGTCCCAACTTATTGCTTCTGCTATTTGCTTTCTTCCTGCTATTTTTTCTTTGTTACAAAATGAAACGGGACTTGCCTTAGTATATTTTTCTTTTTTGTTGCCAATGTACCGAGAAGGATTTCCTCCAGTATACTTGGTATCGGGCTCATTTCTGGGAATTTTACTCGTGCTTACATTGCTTTTGACTCCAACTCAGTTAATTATTGGACTCACCATTTTGGCATTGCTGGCAATAAATTCACTTAAAAGAAAAATCAGAAGAAAAAGAAACATTATGACAACTATCATAATTGTTTGGTTAGCCAGTTTATTTTTTGTTGGATTAGCAGTCCCTTTTTTATTTAAACATGTTTTTCAAAAGTATCAAACAGAGCGAATATTCAGTATGGTCGGAAGGGATAATCCTTATGATACAGAAAATGAATTAGATAACAAAATCAGCAGTTCTGATAACAAAAAACAAAAGGCAGATAATGAGAATTATAATGTAAAGCAATCCAAAATAGCAATTGGTTCCGGAGGATTTTTTGGAAAAGGGTTCTTAAAAGGAACACAAACCCAGGGAGATTTTGTACCAGAACAACATACGGACTTTATTTTTACTTCAGTTGGTGAAAACTTTGGCTTTGTGGGATCCGCTATTTTAATGGTACTATTTTTGACACTATTACTCCGAATAGTTTTAATTGCTGAAAGACAAAGAAGTACATTTAGCAGGGTTTACGCCTATTGTGTAGCGGCAATTGTCTTTTTTCATGTAGCCATTAATATTTGTATGACTATCGGCCTAGCTCCCGTAATTGGGATTACCCTGCCTTTGATGAGTTATGGCGGCTCATCTTTAATGACTTTCACAATTCTTATCTTTATATTAGTAAGATTAGATGCTGACAGACAAATGATTTTGAGATAATTTATTAAATAATTATGCAAAATTGATTTTTCTCGCATCCTCAAAAAAAATTTTTTATATGCAACAACTTAAAAAAATAACCTACGTAATCATCTTCTTTTTTTTCAATCAAACTTTTGCCCAAAAAAAGGATTCCATTTTTACAAATGCCAACCTTACAAAAGCTACTGTTTATTTCGGTTTTGGTGCTGATTTACATCATTCTTGCAAAGCAAATTTAATCTCGGGTATGCAAGAAGTGGTGATAAATAACATTTCACTGAATCCCGACATCAATACAATTCAAATAGCATGTCCGGAAAATGTAACGATACTTTCCTATACACATAGAATTTTCTATAAAGACCAGGGAGTAAAACCCGTTCCTCTTAATTTAAAATCATACGACACCATTAAACAACTTCAAAAAAAAGTGTTAGATTTTAATAATGAAATCAATATTAATACAGAGATGTTGGATAAGATCTCTAAAATGATAGAGAATAATTTTACCACTCCAGATAAAAAAAATATCAACGCTGAAGAATTGATAAAACTTACTGTTTATTATTCAGATAGAGTAAATACCATCAGACAAAAAAATTATACTTTAAAAAATGAGATTAATCTATGTAATGAAAAAATTGACGAAATAAATAACAGATTGGCAAATATTGAATCAGAAATAAATAATCAAGAAGAAAGAAAGCCCGTAGGTCAATTGTTATTACAAGTAATTTCCAAAGATCCCGGCATAGCTGAATTTGAGTTAAATTATTTTACCAGAAATGCGGGGTGGGTTCCAACGTATGATGTCAGGGTTAAAACAATTGACAATTCATTTAAACTTGTATACAAAGCATTGGTTTCACAAACCACCGGTTTAAATTGGAACAATGTAAAACTAAGTCTTAGTACAAGCAACCCTAATCAATCCAATATGGTGCCGGAGCTTTCTCCTCTATATCTTCAGCTTTACGTGCCTGTATTGTACAGCAGGATTAATGACAATGTTACTGCGATAGGCTATGCGAGTGCACCTGCCATGAGCCAAAATGAGATTGCTTTTAAAGACACAAAAAAATCAATTTTATTGGACGATGCTAATAATAATATTTCTGAAAGTTTGACGCTTCGGGAAAGTCAGTTGAATACAAATTTTGAAATTGATTTGCCCTATACAATACCAAGTGATGGAGTCCCATACAGTGTAAATATTAAAGAAGAAAAAATAAATGTATCATATCAGCATTTTGCTATTCCTAAAATAGACAAGGACGCATTTTTGTTATCAAGAATTTACAACTGGGATACTTTAAACCTATTGCCTGGACAGGCGAATATCATAATGGACAATGTCTATACCGGAAAGTCATATCTAAATCCAAATACAACCCAGGATACACTTGAGCTTTCGTTGGGAAGAGATAAAAGAATTTCGATAGACAGACAGCTGAAGAAAGATTACACAATTATAAAAAAGAGCGACAATAAATACGAACAATATACTTATGAAATTGTCGTAAAGAATAATAAAAAACAATCTATTGAAATGGTTTTAAAAGATCAGTTTCCGGTAAGTAAAACCAAAGAGATAGAAGTCAATTTAAAAGACAGCGATGATGCCGATGTTGATAAGGAAATTGGGCAACTAACCTGGAATGTTAAATTACAACCAGGAGAAAGTAAAAAATACAGATTCAGTTATCAGATTAAATATCCAAAAGATAAAATACTGCAGGAAACCAGGTAATTTTATTCTTCAAAAATTGTAAGCTGTATCGATTTTTTCGGTGCAGCTTTTTTTATTGATGTATTACCAATTTCATACAATGCAGATTCATTGCATCTCGATGCAACAATTATTTCGGTTTTTGTGTTCTGTCGGTTGAATAATTCCTTAACAAGTAAAGGGTCATTATTTTCTTTGGATAAATGGGATAAAAGTAAATGCGTCAAATGTTCAGAACGATGGTTTAGAAATAATTCCATTGCCTGAATGTTGGACAAATGACCGAAATCACTTTTTATTCTCTTTTTTAAATGGTAAGGGTAGGAACCAGTTTCAAGCATTTTGTCATCATAGTTTGCTTCGAGAAAAACAGCATTGCATTTTTTAAAGTGTTGAATAACATCTTCACAAGGTTTGCCGATATCTGTAAAAACACCCACTGTATAATCTTGTTGCGAAACAATAAAGCTACAAGGATCGATAGCATCATGCAATTTTTGAAAAGGAGTAATGGTTAAACCGCCAATTTGGATTTTTTTATTCAGCTCCAGATAAACGATGTTGTTTTCAGGAATTGGGATTTTTGAAAATTCTAAAGTCTTTTTAGTAATAAATGCCGGAATATTATATTTTTTAGAAATTATCTCAAGACCTTTTACATGATCGGTATGTTCATGAGAAATAAAAATCGCTTTTATTTTATTCATTTCGAGGTTTAAATTCCTCATTCTTTTTTCAGTTTCTTTACAGGACAAACCAGCATCAATTAATACAGCTTCAGTGTTGTTTCCTATATAATAACAATTTCCATTGCTACCTGAGTTTAAAGAAGAGAAATATAGCGACATTAACACAAAGAAAACAAAATTTACTAAACTTGAATAAAATATAACGGTGTATTTATAAAGGTTATCCTTTTAAGTAATGTAGCTTTGCAAAATAAAAAACAGCATGAAAATTATTCCACTAAGTGAAGGTGCTTTTACGATTGATCAAACAAAAGAGTTTGTACCTTTTAACATAGAGAAGGATGATTTACAGAAAAGAGCAGTTGGCAGCTTGCTAGTTGAAATACAACCTTTTGTAGTTGTTACAAAAAAAGACATAATTATCATTGATTGTGGATTAGGATTTTCAAATGACAACGGCATTCTTCAAATTCATCAAAATTTAACCGACCATAGTATTGATCCATTGTCGGTAACGAAAGTATTGTTAAGCCATTTGCATAAAGACCATGCAGGCGGGGTCAGTAAGTATGACCCAATTTTGAATCAATCTTTTTTAAGTTTCCCCAATGCAATTCATTATGTAAATGAAGAAGAATTAATATTGTCAAATCAGGTGAATAACCCTTCGTATAGTTCCAGAAAAACAGCTATTCTTAATCATTCTGAAAAAGTAGTATTGTTAAGTAATGATGGTGTGATTGATGATTACATCACGTATAAAAAAACGTCTGCACATTCACCCAATCACATGGTGTTTTGGATAAGGGAAGATGAACAGATTGTTTTTTTTGGAGGAGACGACGCACCTCAGCTACAGCAAATGAAAAGTAAATTCATTGCCAAGTACGATTTTAATGGAAGAAAATGTATGGAATTGAGAGCAGAATGGTGGAAACAAGGCAATATTGAACAATGGGTTTTCTTATTTTATCATGACATCAAGACGCCGGTTTATTCTTTCAAAAAAGGATAATTTCTAAAATTTATCATGTGGCAACTTGAAGTCCTTGTTTTTTTTCATGCGGCGATCCCTGATTTTGTCAATTAATTTATCTCTGAATTCTTTGTCTTTTTTGTAAAAAAGATAGGTTCGATCTTTTCCAATAATTTTTGAGAATTTGGTTAGATATTTTTTTCTAACATACAGTACACTTTCTTCTTTATCCAGTTCATTTATGTTTTTTTGATGAGCTTTTTTTAGTTCAATTTGATAAAGATTATGAACCGGCCAAAATTTTTGAGACTCTTCCTCGTTCAGATTGATCTCTTCGGTAATAAAAGCGATGTATAGCGCTTTTATTTTTTCTTTTCCTCTTTTATTGAATTCCTGTTTACTTTCATTTTGAGCATTTTGTGCCGATAGATTAAAAGTAAAACCGAACAAAAGAATTAAACAAAACAGTTTATTCATCAGTATAAAATTTTAATTTTCAGAAGTAATTTATTTTAATTTACTTAAACAATTATTCAAAGTTTCAGTATCATATAAATAATCAACCTCTTCAGGTAAAGAAATATTTTCTGATAAAGAGGCTATTAATGCGGCATTTATATCATGTCCGTTATCCATCAGGTACTCAACTGCATCCATTTCATTTACCTTGTCCAATTCTGCTTCCAGGTGTTTATTTAAAATGATTTGTTTTGCTTCATTCATAACTACATCAGTTTGGGTAGGATTAATCGACTCACTTTTACGAGGCATATTATAGAATAGAATAGTTCCAAGTAAAGAGATCGCAATTGCTGCAGCTGAATATCTGTAAAGTCGTTTTTTTATTAAAGAGACTGATTTTTTTTTCTGTGAATGCACTTTATCAAGAATGATTTCTGGAAAAGCGGTAAAGTAATTTTCCGGAACGGAAAACATTTTACTATTTGGTTTGAAATTTAGAAAAATTTCTTTTGTATCAAACCTATCCTCTGAAATTTTGCTTTGTTTTATTTTCTCTTTGATAATGTCTGGGAAATTCTCGAAATAGCCAGAAGGACTGCTATAGTTTATTTTAACATCAATATCTTTAATAAGGTTACTTATTTGACAAAGTTCACTATTATAGTCATTGTTATTTTTCATAAACATTTAAGTAGTAAATTACCTTTTGAAATTATTGGCTTGTTAAATACGCTTCAATTTTTTTGACAGCATGGTGATAACTTGCTTTTAATGCCCCTGCACTTGTTTCCAATATTTCACTCATTTCATCGTAAGGCATTTCTTCATAGTATCTTAGATTGAAAACGATTTTTTGCTTTTCTGGAAGTTTTTGTATGGCCAGTTGCAGCTTCCATTCTATTTTATTACCATCGAAAGTCTCATCAGCTTTTATTTTATTTATCAGGTCGCTTTCGTCATCAATTAAAGAATAGTATCTGTTTTTCTTTCTTTTTTCTAGAAAGTTGAGGCTTTCATTTGTTGCAATTTTATATAACCATGTGAACAATTGACTGTCTTCACGAAAAGAGTTTAAATTATTCCAAACTTTAATGAAAACATTTTGAAGAACATCATTGGTATCATCATGGCTAATTATTATTCTTCTGATAAGCGCATATAATTTTTCCTGATACTTTTGGATAATTTGGGTAAATACCCAATCTTTCTGACTTCCATTTTTAAATTGAAAGACAAGATCTTTATCATCCGGAAAGTCAGGCATAAATAAAATATAGATACGATCAACTATGACAGCTTAATAGCGCAAAAGTTTAATCATCTCAAAAAATCAAGTATTTTATTTTTTTCTTGAGATGGCTTTTTCTGCGGCTTCGGCCAAGGAATTGGCGTCTAGACCATATTTTAATAAAAGTTGAGTAGGGGTTCCGCTTTCACCAAAACAGTCATTGGTGCCGATAAATTCAACGGGGATAGGCAAATGTTTAGCCGCAATTTGTGCGATACTGTCGCCTAATCCACCGATGATATTGTGTTCTTCTGCTGTAACTGCACAGCCTGTTTTCTTTATTGATCGCAATACAGAGTCAACATCAATGGGTTTGATGGTATGAATATTGATGACATCTGCATGAATTCCCTTGGACTCTAATATTCTGGCTGCCTCGACAGCAATCCAAACTAAGTGTCCGCAGGCAAAAATAGAAACATCCGTTCCTTGAGAAAGTATTTGAGCTTTACCGATTACAAAATCTTCTTCTTTTGTAAAAATAGGCCATGCTGGTCTTCCGAACCTAAGATAAACTGGTCCTTCAAAATTAGCAATGGCTTTTGTGGCGGCTTTGGTTTGAGTGTAATCTGCAGGTACAATAACGGTCATGCCTGGGAGCATTTTCATCATTCCGATATCTTCAAGAATTTGATGAGTAGCTCCGTCTTCACCAAGTGTAAGTCCGGCATGGGAAGCACAAATCTTCACATTTTTTCCGCTGTATGCTATACTTTGTCTGATTTGATCGTACACTCTTCCGGTAGAAAAATTAGCGAAAGTAGTTGTAAAAGGTATTTTTCCTCCAATGGTTAAACCTGCAGCAATTCCCATCATATTGGCTTCTGCAATACCACATTGAATAAATCTTTCTGGAAACTCTTTGATAAAGCCGTTTAACTTCATTGATCCTGCAAGGTCTGCAGTTAGGGCAACAATATTTTCATTTTCCCTGGCGGCTTCTAAAATTCCATCACCAAATCCGCTTCTAGTATCTTTATTTCCTAAGGATTTAATTGTATTAAGCATAGTTAATTATTGAATAATAGTTTTTCATTTTTCATTTTCAACTCCCAGTTCCATGCGGTATATAACATATCTTCCAAAGAAGTGGATGGCACCCATCCTAAAATATTTTTAGCCTTATTATTATCTGCAAAAATAGCAATAACATCTCCGTTTCTTCGGTTTGTTATGGAATAATTTAATTTGACTTTTGATATTTTTTCAAAACAATTAATTAACTCTAAAACAGAGTATCCATTGCCGGACCCTAAATTAAAAACTTCACAGTTTGTTTTATTTTTTTTCTGAATCAATAAATTAAGAGAAAGAGTATGCGCGCGCGCGATATCAGAAACATGGATGAAGTCTCTTATGCAGCTGCCGTCTTTTGTAGGGTAGTCGTTTCCAAAAACTTTCATATTTGACAATTTGCCGATAGCAGTTTGTGTGATTATGGGAACCAAATTTGCTGGTTCTCCAATAGGCATTTCTCCGATTTCATTTGAAAAATGTGCTCCTACAGGATTGAAATATCTTAATAATATAGTTTGAAGACCATTGCTATTTATAAAATGCTGAATGATTTTCTCCCCGATTTGTTTTGTATATCCGTAAGGTGATTCTGCTTCTTTTAATGGAGTATCTTCAGTTACGGGTATAATCTCAGCATTTCCATAGACAGTACAAGACGAAGAGAATACAAAATTTGATATAGAGAATTTTTCACAACATTTCAAAACATTTAGCAAAGAATTGATATTGTTATGAAAGTATAATTGGGGATTTTCAACGGATTCATTTACAGATTTAAAAGCGGCAAAATGAACAACTCCAATGATATCATCATTCTCTTTAAAAATATTTTCTGTTTCTATTAAATTGCACAAATCAATGCAATAATTTTTAACGAATTTCCCTGTTATTTTTTTAACACCTTCAAGAATAAGATTACTGCT
>CAMCAY010000014.1 GCA_945872815.1 Chitinophaga pinensis | reverse complement strand
ATAAGTCCCGCCTTGGTGCCAACGCAATGTTGGGAACAAGTCTTGCTCTATTCCGGGTCTTTAATGGCATCATCTTTTTCCAATTGCAAACTGGCATATTCCAATTCTCGAAGCGATGTCCAGGGAGGTGTTGACATTTTCTTTTGGTTGTTCATAAATTCACCCTCCTGTTCCAACTTAAAACGTAGTCCTCCCATTCGATGACCGTCAAAAACGCCTAATAAATAATCACTTTCAAAAAGTGTTTTTTCCTCACGGCTTTCCAACTTAGCTTGCCATGCTTCTCTTCTCCGCATTAATAATCTTCCCCAACGGTCAGGCGCAGAATCCAGGAATACCCCAAAATTATTTTTCCCTTCAGGTAAATATTGTTTTCCTTTGTACAGTCCAAGATTAGGGTCTAAATACAAGATAGGTTGGTTGGCACTAAGCCAAGCCTCATGGTATTCAAATGAAAAAATCTCTTTTCCCCTTACACGTTGTGCATTGAGTATTCCCATTAATTGAGGTACTTCCATAGGTTCCCAATCGGCAAATACCCAAATGATAGTTTCGTTCTTCTTCATAGTTTATTCGATTTTTTAGGGGCACGTTTTGCTGTTGTAATTCCGGCATCTTGCAATTTCCTACCCAATGGGTCAGTTGCTGCTACCATGGAAAGGTCTTTCTCCAAGCCGAGCACAAATAGCACTTGCAAGTAGCTACCAATAGCAACAGTAGGAACTCCCTGTTCAATATTGTAAACTGTTTTTCTGCTTATGCCTGCTCGTTCTGCAACTTGCTCTGCACTTAACTTTCTACGCAGTCGAGCAAGCTGAATATGCTCTCCCAGTACATTTAAAACCTTTAGGTTTCTAGGTAATATTGCCGGTGCTTTTTTCATATAATGTGTCTTATAAAGCGCAAATATAACATTATATATCCTTTTTATGACACGTTATAATATTTTTTTCGTATTGCAAATATTGATTGCACACATTTTTGGTAGAACTATTGAAAAAAGTGTGTAATGGCATTATAAAATAAATAACCAGATACAAACAAAGATTATTGAAATGTCTTAATCCTGAGTACAGTATCCTGACCGAAAAGATTGTTTGAAACTATCGCAACAAACAATAAAACTGAGATTAATTTTTTCATGGTTCTGTAGGTTTTAACTTTTGAAAAAATATGGATTACTTATTAAGATGAACTTGGTAGGTTTTTCATGTTAAATTATCGGGTATAATAAAAATAAGCGCCATCACTATATGAAATCATAATTAATGGGTATTTATATAGGTTATTTCTATCTTTTACTATGATATGACATTTTTTACCTTCAGGATCTATGCAATAATAAAATTTTTCATTTCCTTGTTCTGAATCATATAATTCATTGATTTCAATAATTTTATAAACTGAATTAAAAAAATCTCCTATTATAATGCTATCTTTTTTAAAAGTAATATCAGTAATTAAGTTACTTTTTTTATTAGTACTAATATATGAATCAGTTTCTAAATTGTAATCTCCATATTGATTTGAAACCGTTCTGATAATTGTATCCTGACCGAAAAGATTGTTTGAAACTATCGCAACAAACAATAAAACTGAGATTGATTTTTTCATAATTCAGAGGGGTTTAGCTTTTATAAAATCTGGAAATCCTAATGAGATGTACTTGGTTGTTTATTCTTGTCAGTTTATTTGGTATAGTAGAAATAAGCACCATCACTATATCTAACTACAATTAAAGGATAGTTATATGATTTAGTTTTTTCTTTTATTATAATATAACAATTTTTACCTTCTGGATCTTTGCAATAAAAATAATTTTCTAAACCTTGTTCTGTTTGTAAATTACCTTCATGGTCAATTACTTTATAAACCGAATTAAAATAATCTCCAATTATGATACTATCTTTTTTAAATGTAAATTTCGTTATTTGATATTGTTTTTTATTCATATCATAAATTCTCAATCCTTCAGATAAATTACTTTCATTTTTGTTTAAATCCCCAACTTGGTACGAAACTGTTGTAATTGTAGTGTCCTGACCGAAAAGATTGTTTGAAACTATCGCAACAAACAATAAAACTGAGATTAATTTTTTCATGCTTCTGTAGCTTTTAACTTTTGAAAAAATATGGAATTCTTATTACGATGAACTTTGTATGTTATTCATGTTAATTTATTTAGTATAATAAAAATAAGCGCCATCACTATAATGAATCACAACTAAAGGATATTTATAAGATAAACTCCTTTCTTTAATTAAAATATAACATTTCACTCCTTCAGGATCTGTACAATAGAAATAATCTACTTTACCTTGTTCGCCATATTTTTCCCCTTGAAATTCAATTACTTTAAATGTTGAATTAAACATATCGCCCATTACAATACTATCTTTTGTAAAAGTAAAATCAATGCATTGATTAAAAATTTCATGTGGATGATAATTACCTCCAAATGAATCACAATCATAAAATCTGTTAGCAACTGTAGTAATAACTGTGTCCTGACCGAAAAGATTGTTTGAAACTATCGCAACAAACATTAAACTCAATAATTTATAGTGCAAATTCATAATTGTAAATTTTATAGGTGAACAATCTGAGATGTTTTGTACAATTGATTTTTGAAATAAATCAACTAAACTTGAATTTGCTTTTACATAAAATAAATTTTATAGTGTTATGAAAAAGAACAGTTAAAAAGAATAAATGAAAACAGTGGGGAAAAAACTTAAAATCGAGAAGGAGTTATAAAATTGTAATCAAAGTGGATTGTTTTGATTTGTTTTCTTGGATTAAATGTACATCATGAATTAACTAAATGATTATAACGATATGTTAATAATCAATGAGTAGTAATATCAGATAAACCAAGTTCAATATTATAAGCATTTTTAAATGGCCCTAATTTCTTTATACTAGGTTAGCATAGATTGCATTTTTCAATCTTTTTTATGAATATGCTCTTTACATAATTCAATTGCCTTGCGACATTCTTCAATAGTGAACATACCAAAATGGGTTTCGCTTAAAGGCTTTTCCATTTTTTCTGATAGCCAGTGATATGCAATTTTTTGTGAAGCGAAATAATATTTTTCCTTCCACAAGGGATCAAATATGCTATGCCCTTTTTGTTTCCATAATCTCAGCTCACCATCTGCTAACCTGCCTAGAGAAGTTTTATTATCAGAATAGGTGCCTACATAATGATCGGTATTTTGCACACACTGATAATAATATTTACTCAAAAAGGGAGCTGTTGGATTTTCAATTGCGTGTTTTGGATAAATCAAGTCTCCCCTAACCAAAGAAGTATTGCAATTACAATAGGGACAAATTTTACCTGAGAAAATGAGTGCAGACATCGAATATCAGATTTGATAATAAATTAAATAATAATCATTGAATAACCATAATAAATTGTTATAAAATTAAAATACTTAAGAATCTAATTCGTCATTAACATTTCATTGCAGCAAATCCCATTTTTTTATTTGTAGATTCAATTCTCAAAGCAAAATCTATTCTTTATTTGATAATAATTCTATAACACTTATTGCTTTATTGAATTGATTCTCTCTTATTTCTTTTAAGTAATTATTAATAGTCAACTCTAAAACAAACTCTTATGTTTAAATTAATTCTTGCGCTTATCCTAACCGTCATCAGTTCCACGGCCTATTCACAGTCTATCAGCAAAAGAACAGTCGACAGTTCAGGCCATATTATAGTTTTTACGACCATTGATACAATTGCCGCCAATAGCGCAGCCTATTGTGCAGTAGATGGATTGATTTATAATGCTGATAGCATCTATTACTATGCTCTTGATTTTTATTTTACTTCGCCTCAATCATTTTTATTGTCAAGTAAAGACAAAGTAAACATTAAATATAGTGATGGAGAAGTTTATGAAGTAACTCCCTTTTCAGAAGGGAATTATTATTCAAAAGGTCAAGATGTCTATATTTCTATTGCCGTATCAGAAAATGCATTGTACAAAATGTTACAATATCCAGTAAAATCTGTCAGCATAGTAACTGAAAAATTCAGACACAACATTCCTGTTGATTCAAACTATGAAAAAACTTTCGAAAAGCTTGCTGACTTTATGTTGAACCTAAATGTCTATGATGAGAATGGAATAAAATGGTCGGAACTTACCAAAATGAAGTTTCCTGAAAATTAATTTATCGCGATTTAATAGTTTTAATTAGTCTTAAAAAATCTTAAGACATTTTAAGACAACCTAAACTGCCCTAATAATTCTTAGGATTCCTTAAAAAAACCTAATACTTCTTAATTCCCAAAAAGAAAATTTAAGAACAAAATAAAACAACTTAAGACTCCTAAAAACAGCATAATTACCATCATACACCCTGAAGTTGTTCTATTATATACCCTGTTATACAAAGCCTTTTTTGGATTGGTAACCCACCCCCATCCTCTTGGTGCTTTAAACCCAAGATTTTGCCGAACATATCTTTTTAGTGATGTTCTTGCTGCTATGCGCTTGTTTAGGTTTGGTATGCGGAATCCGAATTTCAAGTATTTTCAATTGTATGATTAAGTTACAATTTATTTTATAAAATAAATTTTGCAGTTTGAATTTCTTTTCTATTTTTGTACTCACATCAAGATTCATGAAAGTGAAACCAACCGAGTCAAGAGACCGCGGTGGTAAAATGATGAGGGCCTTCAGCCAAAATAAAGCGCTAAACATTCCCTTTATTATTTGCTTGATGTATTCATTTTTAACCTTAAAAATTTATGCATCATGGAATCACAAAACAAATCCAGCAATACAAGTAGCAGCAATCAAACTGCCGGTGAACAAAGAATTGTAATCGGAAACAATGTTTTCATAGTCGAAAACAACCAGTATTTTGAACGCAAAGAGGTACTATGCTCCAAGTATTTTAAACACAACAGGGAGCAAAGAGACGAGGTTGTTCATTTAAGCTATTACAACAATTTTCTTGTAAGAAAGAAAAGACTATCTGTCAGTGAAAGATATTATTTTACAAATCGTCCGTATGGCGACAGATTACATGTAAAAGCAACATACGATGGCAATTGCATAGGTAATTTCGGTTTGCTCAAATCAACCATTGGAGCTGGAACTCAGGGTAAATGGCCCACTATAAAAAATGAAGAATGGCAATTGAAGATTAACCTTGATCTTGAAAAAAATGAAAAAGGATATATGCATTTCTATATTGATTATTTTGAAAAAATAACAGCGGAATCGTACTATGATAAAGTAGGTGATTCAGCAGAGTAATTTTATTTCTTGTGATGGCTAAAAAAACGTCTACGTTTGTTTATCTCACTAGAATAATTACAAATACTAATTACTGAAGTAAAAAAATTAAAGCACTGGATAGATAATAATTAATTTTTAGGTAATTTAGATTATAAAAATATACTTAATGAAATCTGGGGATTTAAAACGAAAACTGAAACAACATAAAGATATTCCCGATACATTGGCTGTTCTTTTGCATCGTGCAATCAGCTGGCTGAAGTGTGCAGAAGAAAATTTTCATTAGTTCCTCACAAAAAGGGTTATTGACTTGGATGCCAGATTTTAATTTAGGTGTCAGTTTGTTACAATTTGCTGAATTACTGATCTTGTATTCATTGCTTTTTAATACCGGAATACAGGAAGACTTATCAAAAACAATGCTATCTCAGCTAAAAAAACCATACTATAATTCTTCTAATAAAGCATGTAAGCCCCTAAGTTTACTTTTTTTAATTTTTTCATCAAAAGATTCGTATTCGAAATCTCCTTCACGATATTTTTTTAGACTGTAATTCGAATCAGAAATTTTGCAAAAAATTACAATATCACCCGGACGAAAAAAATAATCATTAGGAGCAATGTCTCTATTCAAATAAATACGATACTCATCTCTTGTGCCATCCTCTCTATTGTATTTATCATTATGATATACCAAATTAACGTAAATTGGATCTTCTCTGTATTCCACAGATATCTGAAGCATAATATTGTCGTTGTTAATATCTGCACGAAGGGGTGGAAAAAAATCAACAGCTTGTTTTGAAATATAGAATATCTGACCGGTTTTCAGTTGGTTATTCCTGTATCCTAGCTCATTAGATGTTAATTTTTTTAGGTAATATTTATGTGACATTATTTTAAAAGTTTTTTATAATCAACACTAAACATTTCTGTACTACTTAATCCTTCCATATCTAATAAGTAACTAACCTTTGAAATTCTTGAATTTAATGGCTTACTAAGTTCTTTCGATGTAAGTTTTGGAAATTCATCGTCGACTATAAAGAGCCCACTTCTATAAATGTAATAAACATAAGACTCGTATAGTGATGAATCTCTTATATCATATTTTCTTGCTCTTAATTTTTCAAAAAATAATTGAATTAAATTTGGAAAGTTTGACAAGGTCGATGTTATTTGGTTGACTAAAAATGGTAATGAGAATGGCGTGTTGTTGCCACTCTCAGTTAGTAAAATTGAAAGAATATATTTCATTTTACTTTTATCATATAAGAGTTGATCAATGCCGTTTATGTAGTGAGCATGCTTTTCCTTTTTCGTAGTTTTAATTTCAATAATATTTTTCCCATAAATAAAATCTTCTTCACCACGGTCAGCTGTCCAATACTCTATAAAAGAGCAATCTACTTCCCTCAAGATTAAATCAATAAATATCAATTCACCGAGTAGACCTACAATTTCATCCTCATGCAAGATGTTTAGTTTTGGAGCTGAAAGGAAATGTCTCCATTTTGAAATAACTATGATTAGACAGTCACTAAGTGGAAGGTCCGTATCATCATACTGTCCTAATATTTCTTTTAATATCAGTATGAAATTTTCAAAATAAGCCTTGTGATTACAGCTAATTAAAATAAACTTATCTGAATTTGAAGATCCAATCTTTTTTAATTCCTGGTATTGAATAATTAGGCCATTAATTTGAGGGAGATTAATGTTGCTAGGACCAGCAGGAAGTAGACAACATAATGAGCCGTCGCTTTCACGGAAAATGGCTGCCTCCAAAACAGGCTTTTTCTCTAACTCAAGGCGTGTTAATACCATTTTACCTTGACTTGCTACAAGACTAAAATCATCCGCTGTTAATTCAGTATATTTCATTTCTTTAAATTACATTTTTATATTCTGACTTAGTAGTTCCATCTGGAGGAAAAATAATTGAATAAGAAACAGGATTCCGGTGCTTAGATTTATCAATTTTACTATATAAAGCTACCCTTGTTTTCGTGTCCGTATTTTGTGGTTTACTCTTTCTACTTATACAATAAATAAGAAGTAATGGAATTTTTCGATTATCATATTCGTTTTGAGCCCCCTTATCCAAATCCATACATCGATCAGATTTCGAGGAAACAGCCTTTATATTGTATGCGCCATTTACAGCATCTGATTTAAAGCGGGCACGATTTATACAGCGAACCTTCACACTCCTTGTTAATTGAACGATTTCATTATCATTGTTAGGCCCAACGCTAACAATACCAATATTCCAATATTTGATTACACCATTTGATATTCCTTTTTTTATGTACTTAATTAGGTCATCCTTTTTAAATTCTAAGTATGAACCGTCAGTATCCTTTGCTAGATTAAATTTTTCAAGAAATTCAATTACATCAGAATTAGAAACTTTAGTTGCTAATCTTGTGGGAAAATCAAAGGAATTGATATTTTTATATTGAATCCCTTGTGACTCAATTTTACTTAATAGAGCTTTCGTGTATTTGATATTGTCATCGATCAATTTAGGCATTTCAAGTGTTAGTCGAGTTACCGAAACTTGACTACCACCGTATGCATTTTGAAGAACAGCAGCTCCCATTCTGTTTTTTGCTACTGGTAATAAGCCTAATATTTGGCGTACACCAATAGCAAATTCACTTGGCGTTTTACCGTCATCTATCATCTGTTTTACATTTGCTCTAAACTCCAATTCGATCTGAGCTAACGCTTTATAGTGATTCCATAGAAGATCACTTGTGTATATTCTTACTAAATCCTCGTAACCTTTTCTGTAACCAAACCAACGTCCCATTTGAAGTAAAGTATCATATTGCCTTGAAGATTCTCTTAAGTAGTATGTTATTGTTAATCCATCTAATGTCAATCCTCTTGACAACTTATTTCCTCCGATTGCAATAACCTTCATTGAGGGATCAACAGCGTAATCAAGCTTGTCATCTTTATCGGAATTTAATGTTCTTACCTTAATAATCTTTGATTTAATTATACCAAGAGTGCAGGCAACAATTTTATCTTTACTAAATAATTGATTGTTGACACCAAGTTTATTGTTTAATGTTTTTGTGCTTGACAAATAATCGTCTAATAATTTAGAAATTAGGTTTTTATCACAATGTTTAGGTAAATAATTTAAAACAAAGTTTTTAACTACATCACCAATTCGATTCATTTTATTTACACGATGGTCGATATTTATCATCATACTCATAGGTGCGTCTTCATTACCTCTGAGTTTTCTTATTGACATTGCTATAAAAAATGTATATATGGCATTGATGAGATTTTCTGTAGGCTCACCAATATCTGCTAAAGTCTTTTTTTCCTTCGCAGAATCCTTTATTGGAATTACAAAAAACTGATCTAAATCATCTGAAAATATTCTTCGTGTTCCAAAATATCCTGGCGGCTCTGGTAAAGAATAAACGAAATTTCTTGGGTATAAATCGTCTTTTAAGTTTTGATGTTTAGCATCATGTTTTATAAATACATTAGCAAAAGGGGTGGCAGTGTAACCAACATATCCTTTTCTTTGAAAGAACGTCATGATTGTTCTTATTTTTTCATTTGTCTTTGTTGGATCGGTATCACTTTTGTTTGAATTGCCATCAATTGATGCCTGATCAGCCTCATCATCAATTATTAATAAGGGAACATTTATTCTGTCAGATTCACTAGATTGTTTTATCCATTTGATGAGCCTATCCAAAATCTTCACGTTCTTCTTCATGATAGCAATTACAGGACGGTCGGTATTTAGAAAAGTATCTCCAAATGTATTTATCCCATCGCCGCTAAATTCTCCAGTTTCTTTCCCGGACAACCAACCAGCTGAGGTTAAATTATACCATCTTTTTGGAACCTCGTAATTATTCCAATCAACAAAATCCATTCCTTTGGATTTTAAATTCAAATTATCAAACCCTGTTAACTCTCTGTCAATTCTTATTTGAGTTTGTTGTCTGAGTTCATCATGAATTCCAGCCAAAACAATGACAAATCGGTACCCAGCATCTGCAGCTTTAGAAATTAAAGCAGTAAAATTTGCTGTTTTCCCACTTTGCACATATCCAACAACCAAGCCTCTTGAATCAAATTTAGACCTAGATGGATCTTCCATGTTTTTTAATATCTCTTCAGTTTCATAATCAATAGAATTAATAATTTTTGATGCAACGGTCGCAGAGTCTCTCTTAACTAAAACTTTCATCAAAAACTCTCTTTGCTTCCTCCAATAAAAACGCGACGATGTGTCTGGAATCCATTCAGTATGCATCTTGGGATCTCTGTCACAAATAACTGACCCCCTTTCTACTAAAACTAAATCAGTTTCGAAATTCAAATCAGCAATGAAGTAGGTGCTTAATTCGATTAAAAGTTCATCCTTTTCTAGTTTAGTTAAATGGCGAAAATCCTCAGTTATTACTGTAAATTTTTCAAGCATTTTTTGCAATAAAGATTTGGTAACTCTATTAACACCGCCTGATTTTATCTGAGCTATAATTTGCCCCTTTGCTGATTCAATAATTTTATTTTTCATATAATATTTTCTTCTACAAATTTATTTAGCACTGATGAAGCAACTTCTTTCATTTGATCAAATAAAAGCTCATTTTTATCTGTGATGCATTTTAATTCAATGTAAGACATAGTAAATAAAAAGGCGTCCATAATTGCGGTGATTTTTTTGTCCTTTTCTGAATCTCCATACACTTTTTCATAAAATGGATGATCGGAATTTACAAGAACTTGAAATTCATTGTCTGGATTTGGAGCCATTTTCCAAAACAATTTACTATCACCAAAGGGCATGGAAATTATTTTATGGCCAATCTCAAGATTTTTATACGTAATGTCTTCTGATACTTTATTACCATATTGATTTTTAATAATCAACGAATTATCACTTCCCTTTCTAACACTAATATTATCCTGCCTTATCAACTCAGCAGCTAAATGATCAACCTTTTTTGTTTTTTCTCGAACAGAATTTTTGATAATTACTTTTGTGTTCTCCGAGCCAGCATACCTGTTTTTTGCTTCAGCTATAAATTTAGCGTTAACATTATCTCTTAGATGATTCTTTAGTTCCTCAGGTAATTGTATGTGAGTTTTACTTACATCCACTTTAAATAAATCATCATGTTCTTCGGTTAAATCGATGCATGCTCTAGCAAGTTTGTCATGTTCATCTATCTTTTTAGTTTTAAACCAGCCGCCCCAATCTATGAGCCTATTATTCCTATATATGTAATAACCTTGTGCTTCATTCCAAGACAAGTTACCCTTAGCTTCCTCCCATGTTTCATGTGATGAAAATTTAAAATCGCCGGGTTTCAGTGGGTTAGTTGGAAGTACATATCGTTTTATGGTAATTGGCGGATATTCGTCGCTTATTATAAAATTTCCGTTTTTATCAGAAAGAGGCAAGTCTTTAGTGTGTTGTTCATTTCTGCAAAATGGGTCTAACGATTTAAGCTTAACTTCGTTTAGATAAATATTGGTCTTCTTTAAATTATTTTCACCGGAAATGAATCTATTGAAAACAAGTCGAAGATAGATCTCTAAATGATCTGCAGATGTATTAATAAATTTAGTTGCAAGTACGCTTGATTTGTAGGAATCATAACTCTGTTGTAGCTTGTCCAAGTCTTCCCACAGAACCAAAGTCCATGATTGTTTTTTTGTAACAGACAAAGCTGATTTAGAAAGTATAGAATCCAATTTATTTATCCTTTCCGTAATTTCATTTGAAGTCAGTTTAAATATTTCCCATTTATCATGTTTATTGACATGATGTAAGTCCCATGAAAATGCAGTCCGATAACTTGATGACATTTTTGAGAATACAGTCAATTTCATAGCTTGGCTCATTGAAGCAGTTTTCATTCCCATCCCATACTTACTCAAATCTCCTGGCCCGTAATCATCATTATTACTGCCGATTCTCATTGCTTCTTCTAGGCGCTTTGAATCCATACCTTTACCATCATCCACGATACTCAACAATAGTTTGCCTTTTGTATCTATTCCAAATTCTATAAATATATTTTTAGCCTTACCCCTTGAAATGGAATTGTCTACAATATCGGCCACTGCAGAGTTTAACTCATAACCAATGTCCTTTAAAGCATTAATTGTTCTTTTAGCTGCCGGTATTGATAAGATTTTTTGTGACATAATTATTTGATGTTTTTAGTCCATTGTTTTGCCATAGCTGAGGCCATGCCTGGAAATGTTTTGCTTCTTAATGTTCTTCTTTGCTCAGGTGTTTTGGCTTTTGATAAAGCTTCAGCATACCATTTCTGCATTTTTTTTCCTGAAGGAAATTCTAGATAATCTCCTTTATCAACAAATTTATCATTGTTAATAATTAGCTTATCAAGGCCTCGTATCCAAAGACATGTTGCTTTGGAGGCTTTGTCACCAAACATCCAAGGATGGACAATTTGAGTTGGAGGAAATAATCTTGTACTCATAATTCCAATTGGGTTTTCTATGACAACTTTATCAATTTTAACATGCCATAATTTTAAAAAGAATTTTACCGCGTCTTCCCTAAATTCAGCCCTTTTTTCGTGTAGAGGATGTGGTCTTCTATCTTTTATCGGCTTATCCTTGTCTTCAGGGTGATAATACCACCGTGCACCACTCACAGCTAAATATGTACATGGTGGATGCGCAATCATCATTTCCCATTTCTTATTCCCTTTTACAAGTTGTCCATTTTGTAATACACCACCATTATTTTTAATAACTTTAAAAACATCGCATTTAAAATGCCAATCAGGTCGGCCACCACTACAATCAAGTAAATCACAGCTATATGCCTCATGGCCGAGTTTTCGCAGCTCTTTAGTTATTGCTTGACTTTCCTCACAAGCGACAAGTATCTTCATATTATTTTATAAATTCGTTACTTATAATTTTTGCGATTTCTTTCGCCATTTTTGGCGGAACAGCATTACCTACCATCTTGTAACATACTCCAAGGTTGCCTAAAAACTCATAATCATCCGGAAACGATTGAAGTAAAGCAGCTTCCTTTAAAGTAATTGACCGTGCTTGAGTTGCATCCGGATGAATAAACATTAATCCATCTTTAGAAAGATGAGCAACTATTGTTGGAGAAGGTTTATCCCACTCTAAATTTCTATATTTATTATGATTTGATTTTTTACCTGTATTAGCGTAATAGAATTCAGTTTTTTCTTGCGTTTTTTTGGAATTCATATTATTATGGATCCACTCTTTGAAAATTTTAATGTCTCTTGGATTATGGAATCGAGGCTCATGATGCATCACCTTAATGGCTCCCTTTTCGTATGCATGTGAGATTGAAATGGGTTTATCTATTGATGATTTAGTTAATGGTTTTAATTTTGGCAAATTTCCAATTGCATGCTTAACGGACAGACTTGATTTTGTAGTATTTGAAAAATTAGTCAATTTCCTGTAAACATCCTTTAATACACTTTCATTTCCGGATTTTACTCCGATGATAATAACTCTTTTCCTAGTTTGGGGTACTCCAAAATTATTGGCTGAGAAAACAGCAGATTTTAATTCTTCAGGTTTTAAGATTGTATATCCGATTTTTTTAAAGGCATCATATATTCTCTGAGGCACGGAAATATCACCTGGGCATGCACTTAATAAACCGGGGACATTTTCAAAAACGAAACACTTTGGAGAGAACGCTTCAACTACTTTTACAAAACTCTCAAACAAAAAATTTCTGTAGTCATCCTTCATTGAATTCTTATCCTGTGCTCTACCAGCAATTGAATAAGCCTGACATGGCGGACCACCAATAATTACATCAACTTTATCTCTGCCTATAAGACCCTTTAGTCCAACTTTAGTTATAAGATGGTGATTATTGGAACCAAATTCTTGAAAGGAATTGTCCGACCAATTACCATTAATTAACTCCTCTGTTTTTTGAATATCGAAATGAATGACACGTTTTAATGAATCTTCTTTTGAGTGGTTCCATTTTTTTTCAAGTCTATTTCTTAGGGTTCTTACCATAGGCAATTCCCACTCGACATGAGCTAATCCATAAAATTTATTACTCATCAAAAAGCCTTCAGATAATCCCCCACAGCCCGAGAATAAATCAATAAATGTCAGTTTTTTTTTCATCGATGTGTAATATCATAATTGCTTTGACTGAATCTTCCCAACTCATCTGCAATAATTTTTTGTAACAGTTTATGCTTAATTCTCAAATAGTGAAATTATTAACCAAAATCAAAGTTTCCATTATTAATAATTTGCTATTTACGAGTGTGGTCAAATATATAAAATAAACCATTAATTAATAGAATTTCTTTAATGGCAACACTCCCCTCACACCACCTCTCGGTTCATCCACATCACCCTCGTACCTCGGTATCAAATGAATATGCACATGTGGCACCGTTTGCCCAGCAGCTTCATTGATATTAATACCCACATTAAATCCGGCAGGATTATATTTTGCTTGTACAATTCCTTTAACACGATTTAATAATTCAATACAATCTTTCTGCTCCTCTAATGACAAATCAAAATAATTAGCAGTATGCCTTTTCGGAATGATCAATGCATGTCCTTCATTTACCGGAAAGCCATCGTAAATGGCAAATGACATTTCGCTTTCCAATATTATTTCTCTTTCTACATTGCAGAAAGGACAAGGTTTATTTTCGTTCATTATTTTAAATATTCGAAACCGTTGTTGGCTGCTATGGTTATTAATGGTTGTATCGTATCTCTGAATTTATTTTTTGTACTGTCTTTTTCCAAATTATTCAGTTCATGCAAAATGGTTAAATAATCTTCCAACGATTTATTTCTTGGTTCTTTTTCACGCACAATTTTTATTGCAGTTTCTTGCATATTAAAAAAGGAATCAAAATATTTTTGCATTGATGGCAGCTTATCACTTTTGCTGCTATTGAATGATTTATCTGCCGGTATTAAATTCCACATTAAATCATGAGACACAAAATTATAGGGTATAAAATGTTCAACAGCAAAATCACCTTTTATCAATGCTCTTTTTGTGTAGATACAATTTACAGTTCCCAATTCATCTATTACAATATCCCAAAACTTTCTTTGTTTAGTAAGGTTATTTCTTGATGCGGGTTTTATTATTTTATTAGGAATGTCTGGCACATTTGGATTTTTGACTTGTAAAAACAATGACAGATTCCAGTAACAAAAATCTCTTATGAAAGCTGCATTCAACAAAAAATAATTCGCCCATAAAATATCTACGTCTATAAAATCAGTATTCAAGGCATAAGGACAATAGAAAAGAGATTGATTTGATTTTTTATAGATTGAGGCTTTATCTTCTCCAGGAAACCAAGGACTCAAAAACCAATGTGGTACATTATTATTAAACTGAACAAGCTCTCTTTTTGTAATGTTATTTTCTGTGTTCAATAATTTTTTTATGATGTCTTTTTTATTGGCATCAATGGTTAGTCCTTCTGAATTTTTTATGGCTTCAATAGCGGATTGTAATTTATCCTGTACGCCAAATGAAACGTGAAAATAATTTACAGTGTACCAAGCGTTGCTTATCATTCTTGCAAACAATTCCTTTTTAGGAATCATTGTTGACTCGGATTTTATTCGTGATTCCAAAGCATCAACGATCGACAATAGCCAATAGAATTTATAGGTAGCAGACGTACTATTAAAACAAGCCGCTAACTTTTCTATGGGTAAGTTTTTATCGTTGGGGAGTTGGTGCATTTTTTAGATCAATATTTCATTTTTTTGGAGAAATTATTTTCCTCCCTTCAATTTTAATTGAGATTTTGCATTAATGGAAGTAACCACTTTCTTTCCTGTTTTTGATTCCAATTCTAACCGCGCCTTTTTTGCAACATTCCCTCCTTGTTGTGCAATTTTTTTACTTTCAGAAAATGTCTTCGGATTCAATGCCTCCGAAATATCTTTTGTTGATGCTTCTGCCAGCATACTTAAAATTAATTCAGTATTGGTCATATTGTCGCGCAGGTTTTCTTTTTTTAACCCTTTTAATATTTTATACGCTTTCGTTGTTTTATCCGACCAGGATTTTGTGATGATGTCTGTTAATGTAGCAAATTGAACGCCTTCTTTTAGGCCTCTTTTTTTCCATTCATCAGTTAACTCCTTTCTTATTTCAATACTCTTAATCCGCTGATTAATCCACTTTTCAGAATAACCTAAATTCATATATTGCTCTAAAGCTCTGTCTATGCTAAGTTCGGGGTCTTGCATTTCATCCAAACGATCATTGGCTACTTTAGCCAACCAAAGTTTAAAAGGCTCAGCTTTGGGTGATGGAATAGACTGAATCAATCGAAATAATTGTTCCGTATCTGCAACATCAGTAAGATAATTTTTGCCATCAGCCGCTTTCATTTTCAGTTGACTACAATTTGTAGTCAACTGACTTCCTTCTACTTTAAGCCTTGTTTTTAGTACACTCCAATACTTTCTTGGATTAGGACTATCAGTCAATATCGCAATAACATCAACAATTGAAACATACCATTTCTCTTGATTTTCATCCCATATTGTTCTTACTTTTTTATCCTCAAAAAGTTTAATTTGGTCGATCTTCTTCATGTGTTTATAATTAATGCAAAATGAAAATGTCAAAATTATTTTATTCCATTTTTAAAATATTCCCTTGTCTCCTCATCCGTACAATACACATAACAACCCTTCATTCCTCTCGTCATCAGCGTTCTGTATGTATTCTTTATAATCAAATCAAGTTGCTCTTTAGCCTCTTCGGGATTTTCTTTCATCATTTTTTTATACCCCTTTACAGAATTATCCGAACTCGCTCTTTTGGAAGCGTCGGTAATTACAACATCGTTTCTTACAACTAAATCATCGCCTATGATTACGCCAATGTATTCCACTTCAAGTCCCTGACAGGTATGGATACAGCCCACTTCATTTACTGATTTAGGACTGATGATCCAGGTGCTTCCATCTTCGGTAAGGTTCCATTTCATTCTAAAATCATACTCCGGAAATTCAATATCGTAGGCATTGAAATCTTTTTTACTTGGCCATTTCCAACAGTATCCGGCAACGATTCTTGCTCTGTTGTTGATGTTATTTTTTTCAATAATTAATTTTCTGAGTTCTGCGGGATTATCCAATACCCTGAAATCATAATCCACTCCTGATAAATCCTGATTAACCGTTTCTCTGATTTGTAATGTATTATCGAGCCATGCCAAATAACCATCAGAACCATTACAACGGAATTGAGAATTTAATTCCAGTTCGGTAATACTTGCATTGGATAAATGTGCCCACTTGATGATTTCTTCTTTTTGTCCGATGTCTTTTAAGGTTACCCTTTGATCTTCATCTAAAAAGAAAATAGAAAATTTGGAGGCTTGTATGATTTCTTTAATCTGGTTTTCTCCTTGGTTGCCATACAGACCGCTGAATCTGTTCAAGCGATGTGCTTCATCTACAATCAGGGCATCGTATTCATTGGTAGGCGAACCAATAAACGCACCCGAACCTCTAAACATATTTCTGATCTCAGTTGCTTTAACGCTTCCTGTTAGTCGGGCTTCATACACCGCACGAGGTGCCGCATTTTTAGAAACATATTGTGTAAGCAAACCGAGCTTAGTTAATTCCACCAGTAAATTAATTGCCACCACAGATTTCCCTGTTCCGGGACCGCCTTTCACAATAAGCACTTGCTTATTTTTTTCGTCGGCATGTTTTGCAAGAGCAATTGCATTTTCATAAACCACTTTCTGATCATCAATCATCACAAATTCCTGGTTGCCTTTTATCATCCTGGTAATGCTATCGGCAAGCATTTTGGATGGTTTGATTTTTCCGTTTTCGATGCGATACAAAATATTGCTCCTATCTCCATACCGCACATGCTTCTTAATAAACTCACGCAACTTAACGGCATCGCTTTTCAGAAATACCGGTGCTTTATTAATGTACTCGGCATAAAACTCATTTCGTATTACACCATCTTCTGCATAGTTGTGCAAATAAGCGCAGGGATGTAGTTGAATATTCTCTTTATAAACAACTTCATTAAATCCTTGCAGCAAAGTAGCATAAGACCATGCCTGATATGACGGGTGTGTATGCTCTCCGATTCTTCCTCCAACAAAAGTTTCTACAATAGAATCCTTACTGGTCAATTTTGCCTCAGACCATTGTTTTAATTCTATAAGTATTACAGAATCTTTGCTGTCTTCGTTTTGTCCAGAAATGATAAAATCTATTCTTTTTCCAGTTTGAGGAATCTGGTATTCAATCGCAATACCACAGTCGTTGGGGATCATAGCATCCTGCATGATTCTATCCATGTAACTTAATGAAGATGCCCAAGATTTTATTTCTGCAATACCTACACCACGGTTCAGTTTCAGTTTTACATTTTTCAAAACGATATTTTCTATCTCATTGGTGAGAACATCATTTAAAAAATCAGTCTTGGTAGCATTGTATACAATCATAATTCATTGTATTTTTTAGCTGTGCCCTTTGCTTTATCAACGGGATATTTCGCTGCGTTCTTCTGTATTTTATCGAGAATAATTTCTTTTATATCAAATTGATATTTGTCGGCTAGTAAAAATGCATAGGCAAAAACGTCGGCTAGTTCCTCTTTTATTTTTTCTTTGTTAGCATCGTCGGCATTTTTCCAGAGAAACAATTCAAGCAATTCTCCTGCTTCTACATTTATGGCTAGTGCTAAATCCTTGGAATTATGAAACTGTTCCCAGTCCCGTTCGTTGCGGAAATTTAAAAGGGCGTCTGTTATTGTTTTTATATCGGACATATACTTTTATGGATAATAATATTTTCGATTCGCAATATACAAATTCAATACAATATAAAAGATTGTTTCTTGATATACTGAAGTAATAAAATCAACAACAGAAGGGTTTAGAAGAATGAACATCTAAACCCGATTGATTTTGTAACAAAATTCGAACTATGACTTTTCCTCAGTAGGCGGAGGTACTTCTTTTTCTGATTTCAATATTGCATCTGCATCCTCGGCTTTAATTGGATTAAAATTAATTCGACTACTTATCGTATTGATTTTACTAAGTATTAATAATTGACCAATCAGTACAAACCCCAATGAAAGTAGTAGTGCTGCAATGCCATTATTTGAATTAGGATTTTCATCAGGCATTTTATTTGACGGCATCTCCGGCGCATATTTCGAAATTTTTTGATAAGCTTTATTACTTTTTAAATTTTTCATAGTTTTTTAATTTTAATTTTATCGTTAGTAAAAACAATGTAACCGTATTCACCAATTACATTATACAGAAAACCATCTACTTCAACCTGTTCATTTGAAAATTCCCAATCAAAACCCATGTGATTTAATATCTCCGCCTCAAAGGGTACTCCCTCTCCAAATTGTCTCATACAAATTCGTAGCATACTTGAATATTTTTCTGTTAATAAAATTTCTTTTTTTTGTTTATTATATTTTGCATTGTAATCTTTTTTCCAAAGTTTGAAGTGCAATTCATCGCAGCAACCATTTACAGGTTTCCTAATAATTATTTTATCACAAAACTTACATTGTTTGAACATATTTATTTTGATTTTTTAGTTAAGTACTTTTTTACAATGTCATTTTTCTCGGACAGTGATTTGCGCCTTCCCGACTTAATAGCCTTTTGAATCTGTAGCTAAAACAGTTAATAAATGCTGTTTCATTTAATTTTAATTTAGGTTTTATTAATTATTTTTTTTCTTTCTGCGATTGATTACACTATTGGTAGCAACATAGTTACTGGCGATTATTTTTTTATCAGATAAAGTAGAAGAAGGGTTTGACAACATCCAATCCTCCAATTTCTCCTTATCAAAAAAAATGGTTTTGCCATTTGGTTTAGAATGAGGCAGTATTTTGGCACTGGTCAATTTGTATATGTAGCTTACTTCAAAACCAAGAAGTTCACTTGCTTCAGATATATTCAATACTCTTTTATTATTCATAGCATATTTTTTGTAAAAATATTTATTGGTACAATTAAATACTATTTATAAAGCAAAATGGTCCGCGCTTTTGAAGCGCGGACCATTTTAGAAAATTTTACAAATAATTCAATTATTTTTCGTAAGCCTTTATTAATGCAGTATTCATTTTTTTTATAAAACTGAATTTCACAAATTTCCTAGATTTTATGTGATTGTGTATATCATTGAATTGAATGTCCTTAAATCCAAATAGTTTGAAAAATTCATTCCTTATTACTACCTCATTTTTTTCTTTCAAATTAAAACATCCCATTTTTATTAACCCAAGCCAAACCTCTACTAAATCAATAGACTTTAAGTGTGTATCATAATTTATTTCAGAGTACGTTTCAAGTGAAAGGGTTAATTTTCTAATGTGGAATTGAATGCATTTAATCAGAAATTGAAAAAATTCGATTCTAACTTTATGATGCTTAAGAATTTCATATATAATTTTATCAGAAAAATCTAATTCATCAAAACGAACAACTTTGACTAGGTTATTTTTGTCGATCATGTCAAGCGACTGAGGCCCTTCATATAACTCAGGGAAATCTAGATCCCAGTAAATTATTTTTTCGGTAATTAAAATTTCAGCTAAACCTAAAGTATGAATTTTTGTATTAATAGACTCATAGGAATCAGTATAATTTCTAAGACGTGTTAGTATTATTCTCCTGAGTTCATTTAGTTTGTTGTTTATGTAACCAGGCTCACCGGACATGGTCACAGAATCAACTTTATATGGTGGTGCTTTTAACTCGCTTATGCTTTTGTTTGTGGTAACTTGTAAATTGTTTAAATCCAATGCATCAATTAGTTTTTTTATTGCTTTATTAAATGGCAATTGTTTTGAGAATTTAAAATTTGTAAAATCCATATAATTTAGTTGTTATTATAAATCAATATTTATCATATTAGTAGCTTTCTCTTTCAATTCTGCAGCAGTGTTTACATAACGCTGGGTATGTTTAAGAGAGGTGTGACCAAGAAGCTTTGAAGCGGTTACCACATCCACTCCATTAAATATCAAATTTGTACCGAAAGAATGGCGACCATTATGCCAGGTGATTTGCTTTTGTATCCCTGCACTTTCTATCCATGCTTTCAATATCTTGTTACAACCATTTGCTGAGGGAAGAGAAAAAACCTTCATCGTTGGCTTACCTGCCTCTCCTATTAGTTTTAATGCAGTATCATTCAATGGTATTGTAACATCCTCGCTAGTTTTACTTTGATTAAGACTTAGCATCCTATCCTTCAGATTGATGTTTTTCCATTTAAGTTGATTGATATCGCAAAATCGCAGACCTGTGACACAGGTAAACAAAAACGCCTTTTTTATCTCTAAGTTTTTGATGTACGTTTCAGAAAGCAGCTTTAATTCGTCCAATGTCAGAATATCTTTTTTTCTTGCTTTGCCCGTTGCTTTTCTCTCTACAAAATCAAGTATGTTGGTTCTCAAGACTCTTCTCCTGTAAGCGTGGTGTAACATTTTCTTGAACCGATGAAAATAGGAACGAGCTCCCTCCCCTTTGCTACCCTCTTCGAGATACTCTATAAAATCTTCAATCATCAAGGGCTTCAGTTCAGCAAAGGTTAAGTTGGGCTTTCTAATCTCTGATAAAAACTTGACAAACTTATTCAAAACTGATTGCATGTTTCGTTTATCTTTCTTATTGTAATTATCCACGTAAGATTGCATCCAGAAAGTAACAATCGTTTTCCTGCCAATATCTAAATCCATATCATAGTTGTTGGCTTCCAGTTCAGCGGCTCGCTGGATGGCAATGGCTTCTGCCTGCCTAAGTTTTTCTTTGTTGTTTTCCCTGTCGACCAAATTGGATTGTTTAGCCAATTGAAGATGCTTCAATGTTTCAATTATTCTCCTGCCATCTTTATAGATATCAAGTCTCAAAGAGATGGTACCATCGCCGTTTTTGCGTTTTCTTAGTTTTACACTCATAGTATCCTAAAATTAAGAAAATTTGGTTGGAAAAAGGTCTTTTTTGTACCTCCAGAGACCCCTAAAAGACGCCTCGAGGTACAATGGAGGTACAAAAACTGAGAAAAAAAGAGAAAATAAAAGAAATGAAAGGAAAATATAATATTTTGAAACTCTTTATTGATAGAGGTTTTGAGCATAAAAAAAGCCTTCTAAAAAGAAGGCTTTGTGCCCAGGACTGGAATCGAACCAGCACATCCTTGCGAACGGCAGATTTTGAGTCTGCTGCGTCTACCAATTCCGCCACCTGGGCAATATTTTTATAGATTTTAATTTAAAATCTAATAAGAACTTAAATTTATCGTCAAATCTTTGACTGCTTTAGTAGCGTCTACCTCCCGATATCTATCGGGACCGCTACTTGGGCATTTTGAAATTAGATTGCAATATTACATTATTCATGTAACCTATCCAAAATACGCTGTAAATATTTTTTCTTATAGTAGTAATCTTTCATTTTTACTAAATCCACATCTGTAATCTCCGCACTATTTGAAATTAGAATTCCTTGTATATCCTTTAGTAAATTATCCTGATAAGCTACTATCTCAGCCTCTGCTGTACCTATATCCTTGTTTTCCAATTCCTCATTAAACTCCATCATTTCCATTAAAAAATCATTGGATAACGTATATTTTTCGTTCTCTAATAACTGCCCCTTTTGTTCCAAAAAATACTCTATTGTTTTTTGAGGATCCTTGAAAATAAGAAATGCCCTGTTAATATGTGCTGATAATTCCAGCATAGCCTCCTTCTCATCCTCCGTTGCATTAGTATGAAAATCCGGATGTGAACTACGCTGTAATGCAAAGTATTTTTTTGATACGATGACTGAATCTACTTTAGGAGAAACTGGTATTTCAAATAATTCGTAATAATTCATTCCTGATTGGATTTTTTTTGTCCGATTAATATTTGTACAAATGTAGAATCGAAACTATTCATATAAAAATGTAAATTGCCGCCAAATAAAAACGAATGCTTACTTTAGGACTAATAAGAGAAGGTAAAATCCCTTCTGATAACAGAGTTGCGCTTACTCCTGCTCAATGCAAATTTCTCAATAAAACTCAACCCAATTTAAAAGTAGTTGTACAACAAAGTGAAAACCGCTGCTATTCTGACAAGGAATATCTGATGGCTGGAATTGAAGTAAGAGAAGATATGACCGACTGCGATATACTTTTAGGCATCAAAGAAGTGCCTTTAAATATGCTGATTGAAGGAAAAACTTATTTATTTTTCTCTCACACAAAAAAACTACAACCCTACAACCAAAAACTATTAAAAAAAATAATTGAAAAAAAAATTACGCTAATCGATTACGAATGTCTGGAACATGATGACGGCAAACGAATCATCGGCTTTGGTTTTTTTGCAGGTGTTGTTGGTGCCCACAATGGCATGTTGGCTTACGGAAAAAAAACAGGTGCTTACCAACTCGAAAAAGTGAACTCCAACAAAAGTTTCAACGACCTTATTCATACTTATTTCGGATTAAATGTACCTCCTATTAAAATTGCTGTAACAGGGAGCGGACGAGTGGCTCACGGTGTTCTAGAAATCATGAATCTATTGGGCATTCATGAAGTAGAACCGGATGAGTATATTGAAAAAGAATTCTCTTATCCTGTATATGTTCATTTAAAAGGAAGGGATTTGTATTTGCATAAGTCAAACAATAATTATAGCAGAACAGATTTCCATCAAAACCCCTCCGATTATTATTGCACTTTTGACAAATACATTCCTCACACGGATATTTTAATGAATGGAATTTACTGGGATCATGACATCCCTAGACTATTTGAAAAAGAATTCGTTAATAGCCCTTCTTTCAGAATTAAAACCATCGCAGACATTACAGATGACATGTATGGTTCCGTTCCATGCAATTTAGGAGACTCTACCATTGATGACCCTGTTTACGGTGTCAACAAAATAACTTTTGAAAAAACAGCCCCTTACTTACCTGACTCAATAGACATCATGGCTGTAGGAAACTTGCCCAATGAGCTACCACGTGATGCCAGCAGATATTTTGGTCAACAATTGATCAAACATGTATTAAAGGACATCATAGATGGTAACAGTAAGATAATTGATAAAGCTACTATTGTTGAAAAAGGAAATCTAACCGAGTATTATCAATATATGAAAGAATACGCCGAGGTGTCTTTATAAATATTTTCGAAAATTCAGAAAGCAAGATAATAATCCCTCAACAAATCTTTAAATTCAAGGGTATATTCATTTTGATCATCGCGAATGGAAATTTCTGTTTCAACCGCTTTGGACTGTTTGATTTTGGAAAACAACAACATGGACCTGAAATAATCATGTTTGACGGACTGCTTGACCAATAATTTTTCATTCACAAACATGCCATTTTCAATTATCAACTCTTCAAATGCTGAAGTTCGGTGAAAAGGTAATAATACTGTAGCTTTTCCATTGGTTGCAATATGTTCAGCAATGAAATGAAACAGAAAGTCCAGACTTAATTCAGTATCATGCTTTGCTGAATTTTTAAACTCATCTGCAGATTTCAAATCATTTTCAAAGAAAGGAGGATTGGAGAAAATAAAATCATATTGCTGAACCGGGCTAAAAAGTTGTAATGAAGTATTCTTCACATGTATGGAATCTTTCCAGTCGGACAAAGAGATATTTTGAATGGCTTGTTGAGAAGCAGCCTGATTAATTTCAATTACATCTATGTCTGTGTTATTTTTTTGCGCAAACATCATACTCAACAATCCTGTACCACCTCCAATATCAAGTGCTTTTTTTGCAGGACTTTCTTGTTGACTTGCCTTGATGGCCGTCCAAGCACCAAATAAACAGGAATCGGTACACACTTTCATGGCGCAATTTTCCTGATGTACAATAAACTGCTTGAATTGAAAATAGGATTGGCGCATTAAAAGTTAATTAAATCACCATTCCGCTCTGGCAGTTGATGATACAGACAAATCAGAAAATTCATTTTCAAGATATTTGAAATAGCCTGCAATGGCAATCATAGCAGCATTATCGGTACAATACTCAAATTTAGGTATATACACATTCCAGTTATTGCGTTTACCCATTTCCGTTATAGCTGTCCTCAGTCCACTATTGGCACTCACTCCTCCGGCAATACATACGTCTTTAATTCCTGTTTCTTTAGATGCCTTTTGCAATTTATTCAGCAGGATTGAAATAATCCTTGATTGAACAGAAGCACAAATGTCAGGCAGATGATCATCAATGAATTGCTGTCGTTCTTCTGCATTTACCGAAAAATTTTCTTTGTATACGTTACTGCTTCCGGCATTGTTTAAAAAATAAAGAATAGAAGTTTTTAATCCGGAAAAACTGAAATCCAATCCTTGTATTTGAGGTTCAGGGAATTTATACGCATCAGGGTTTCCCTCTTTAGCATATTTATCTACCAATGGGCCTCCCGGGTAGGGCAAGCCCAGCATTTTAGCAGTTTTGTCGAAAGCTTCTCCTGCAGCATCGTCAATAGTTTGACCAATCACTTTCATATTCAAAGGAGATTCACATAATACAATTTGAGTATGTCCGCCACTTACTGTTAAACACAGAAAAGGAAAACTCGGCTTTGGGTCTTCAATCAAATTAGCCAATACATGCGCTTGCATGTGATGAACAGCTATCAATGGAATGTTCAGAGACAATGACACTGACTTTGCGAACTGCCCTCCTACCAGCAATGCACCAATCAATCCCGGAGCTTGTGTAAATGCAATGGCATTTAAATCCTGTAAACTACACCCTGCATTTTTCAGGGCAACATCCACCACTGGCACAATGTTCTGCATGTGAGCTCTGCTGGCAAGCTCTGGCACAACACCGCCATATTGTTCATGGATTTTTTGAGAGGCAATGATATTGGATAGTATCACTCCGTCTTTACAAACAGCTGCGGATGTTTCATCACAAGAAGATTCTATAGCGAGAATTGTAATACTCAATGTTGTTTAATTTTTGTATTAAAGTTACTAACTGCGAATGGCTTTCACAGGATCCATTTTTGCCGCTCTGGATGCGGGTATTATCCCTGCAATCACTCCTACTGCCAGACAAATAATAAAAGTGGTTACAATCATTGATGCAGACAAGTATACAGGAAAATCAAGCGGTCCTGACAATATCAATGTTAAAATGTACACAAGCAATAAACCAATCAACCCTCCCAATATACATAGTATGGATGCCTCCAATAGAAATTCAAATAAGATGGTTCCCTTTTTGGCTCCAATCGCTTTCTTTAAACCAATGACTGATGTTCTTTCTTTTACGGTTACAAACATAATATTGGCAATGCCAAACATCCCTACAATCAAACTGATTCCTCCAATGATGGAGCCTACAATATTGATGGTTACAAATGAATCAGAAATGGCTTTACTGAAAGCCTCCACACTGTTCAATGAAAAGTTATCTTCCTGTAAAGGGCTCAATCTTCTTATTTGGCGCATGATGCCGCGCAGTTCCTGACTCAATGCATTGGTAGTGATATTTAATTTACCTTTTACAATCAATATTGGATTTGAAAATTCGGGGTCAAATACCTGTTTTGCAAACTTATTATTGATCATAATACATTTATCATAATCCCAGCCAATGAAGCTCTTCCCTTCTTTTTTTATGATTCCGATGATGGTTGCTTTTTTACCTTTAATATCTATTTGTTTACCCAATGCCCTGTCAGCATTACCAAATAAATCTTCAGCGTTGGAATAACCGATAATACAGTTATTGGTGCCATTAGTGAATTCTGCAGAAGAAAAATACCTACCTGATTCAAATTGAATTGGCTGAATATCAATTTGATCTTCGTTGATACAATAAACAGTTGAATTTTCGATTACATCATCTTTATAAGAGATATTGGCCATGGTCTGCATCAGATAAGTTGCAGATTCGGTAAGTAAAGATCGTTGTTTTATCAAGGCAGCTTCTTCATTTTTCATCACAGGCCTGGCCCTGTATTTCCAAATAGGTCTTCCGGGACCTCCGCTGTAATCCCATTTATCTATGTAAATAGTATTACTTCCCAAGCTCTTTACTTCATTTTGAATATTTTGCTCTAGACTGTTTACAGTAGTGAGAACACCAATGATACAAAAAATCCCAAATGCAACTCCTGTCAAACTTAAAGCAGTACGGAGTTTGTTTACTTTTAATTCCTGAAAAGTAAGCCTAATGGAATTCTGAAAAATGTGAATGGACTTCAACATTGTACGAAATTACTACAATAATTAAATAGCAAGTACGAAAAACAAATGATAAGAAATAGCTTCAATAGAATTTGAAAACAAAATCAAAACGATAAATAAATCCAAGAATAAATATCAAAATCTAATTACTTTCCCCAACCAAACCAATCATTTCCATTGGCATAAAGCATCAATGCAAGAAGTAATATCATTCCTACAATTTGCGCATATTCTAAAAATTTCTGACTAGGCTTTCTTCCAGTGATCATTTCCACTAAAGTAAATAGAACATGTCCGCCATCCAATGCCGGAATTGGCAATAGATTCATGAAAGCTAGAACGATAGAGAAGAATGCCGTGATGGTCCAGAAATGTTCCCAATCCCAGGTTTTTCCTGAGAAAACAGAGCCCATTGATTTAAATCCACCTACCCCTTTGTATGCTCCCGTTTTAGGAGACAAGATTTTTTTAAACTGATCAATATAAAATCCGAGTTCTTCTCCTGCACGATTGATACCAGCTGGAATAGCTGCAAAAAAACCGTATTTTTTTACTGAGTACTTGTAAATGCCCATGCTGTCATATTGTTCAGGCAAGATAGGCGCTCCAAATCCAATTTTCCCATCCTCTGGAAGTATAGAAAGAAGTACAATATTGCTGTCATTTCTTTTAACCACAAGCGTTATCTTTTCGCCCATTTTTTTGTTTTCCATTAAGGATTCAAACTCATCACGAAAAAATGTACTGATTGAATCTATACTGACAATCTGATCACCTTTTCTCAACCCTGCTTTATATGCAAGTGAAGTATCATCAACAACTGCAACAACAACAGGAACTCGGGGAGTAATAATGGACTTCTCTGATTTTTTTCTTTTTTCAACTAATTTACCAATCAAATCAACAGGCATTGGCAATATCATTTCTTTCCCATCCCGAATGATGGTTACATTACTGTCAACAATCAATAATTTTTTTATAGCATCGGTAAATTCAACAATCTCCTTCCCATCAACAGCTTTAATATTATCACCGCTTTTAAAACCCAATTCATTAAAAATAGGATCATTAAATGACATTCCGTATTTCAATGTATTGGTCTTGATATTTTTTTCACCCCACACCATCAATATCATTGAATAAATAACAAAAGCCAATAAAACATTCACGGTAACACCGCCAATCATTATTATTAATCTTTGCCAGGCGGGTTTACTTCTGAATTCCCAAGGCTGAGCGGGTTGACTCAGTTGCTCTTTGTCCATACTTTCATCAATCATTCCTGATATTTTCACATAGCCACCCAAAGGCAACCAACCAATACCATATTCAGTATCTTTTATTTTCTTTTTAAAAACAGAAAACCATGGATCAAAAAATAAATAGAATTTCTCTACCCTGCATTTAAACCACTTTGCCGTGATAAAATGACCAAATTCATGCAATATGACTAATATGGAAAGAGACAATATCAGTTGTGCTGCTTTCATTCCAACACTAGACCAATCAATAGTAAGTAATGTCATAAGATTACGCTCGTTCTGAGCAGTATTTTATTATTTAATTAAATAATTCCCTGTTCGAAATTGAATTATAATTTGATTAATGATGCAGCAAAATTACGTGCCTCTCCGTCGCTTTCAAAATATTGCTCCAGAGAAGGATTTTGTATAAATGGAATTGCATCCATTGTTTTTTCTACCACTGCAGTTATATCTAAAAATCCAATCCTATTTTTAAGGAACGCCCAAACAGCAATTTCATTGGCAGCATTCAATACACAAGCTTTGTTTCCTCCGGCATTTAATGCATCAATGGCCAAACCCAAATTTCTGAATGTTTTTAAATCAGGTTCTTCAAAACTAAGGTTTGGATATTTTTTAAAATTAAATCTTGGAAAGTCATTTTTCAATCTGTTGGGGAAACCCAATGCATATTGAATCGGCAATTTCATATCTGGATAACCCATTTGAGCTTTGATACTGCCATCCTCAAATTGAACCATACTATGGATTACACTTTGCGGATGAATGATCACATCTATTTGGTCGGCATTTAAATTAAACAACCACTTGGCTTCAATCATTTCAAGCCCTTTATTCATCAATGTTGCGGAATCAATGGAAATTTTTGCTCCCATGCTCCAATTTGGATGTTGTAATGCATGATCACGTTTTACATTCACCAAAAAATTGGGCTTTTTACCTAGAAAAGGTCCGCCACTTGCAGTGAGTATTATTCTTTCAATAGGATTACGAGCCTCTCCGATGAGACATTGAAAAATGGCTGAATGTTCACTGTCAACAGGTACGATTGGAGCCCGATATTCCACGGCCTTTTTCATCACAATATCACCTGCAACTACCAATGTTTCTTTGTTTGCTAAAGCAATGGTTTTCCCTTTTTCAACACCCTTCAATGTAGGTTTCAATCCAGCAAAACCCACGATGCCAGCTATCATAACATCGTAAGTGTCAAAATCAGCTACCTCTTCCAGCGCCTTTTCTCCTGCAAAAACCTTAATATCAGTTGAAGATAGAGCCGATTTCAGTTTTTCATATTTGCTTTCATCTCCAATTACAACTGCATTAGGCTTATATTCCAATGCCTGTTTAATTAAAAGTTCCTCGTTGGTATGGGCTGTCAATATTTCAACCTCGAATAAATCTTTATTGGTACTAATCACATCCAATGCTTGTGTACCGATAGATCCCGTTGAACCAAAAATGGCCACTCTTTTTTTAAGAGTTTCTCCCATGATATCAGATAAATTTAAAATTGAAACGCAATTTACTTTTAATTAGCCGTTGAGTTCGTCAAAAATTCGATTATTTAAAAAATAATCACTGACTAATCTTAAAATCCGCTATTTACATTAGCTTATATTTACATAAGACATTAGCTGATCTGCTATTTTCCTGTCATTTGACAACCTAGGTACTTTATTTTGACCGCCTAATTTACCAATACTCTTCATGTAGTCAATAAAACCATTTTTACGAACGATGGTAATTTTTAGTGGATTGAGTATGTTCCCTTTAATCAAATCATCATAATATACATTTTTTATACGCATTTGATTATCCAACCTTAAGGAAAATTCATTCAAATCATCAGGCTCCTGTTCAAATTCGATGAACCATTCATGGTAACTTTTACCATCACTGGAACTAACAAAAGGAGCTACTGTAAATTCTGTTAGATGTATATTCATTTCTGAAGCAACCTTTAAAATTGAGGACTCTACTTCTTCAGAAATAACATGTTCGCCAAATGCGGAAATAAAATGTTTAATCCTTCCACTTACAATAATTCTATAAGGATTTAAAGAAACAAATTTCACGGTATCTCCAATACTATAAGCCCATAAGCCAGCATTAGAACTTATTATCAAAGCATAATTCACCCCCATTTGAACATCATTCAATGTAAGTCTTGTTGGATTCGGTTGACCATATTCTTCAACAGGAATAAACTCAAAAAATATTCCACTATTTGTATTCAAAAGCATGCCCGGTTCTGTCATAGTATCCTGGAATGCAAAAAAACCTTCACTTGCAGGAAACAATTCAATGGTATCTATAGGCCTTCCAATGCTTTCATTTAATTTGGCTTTATAGGGTTCATAATTCACACCGCCTTGAACCATGACACTGAAATTTGGAAACAACTCGCCAATTTTTTTACCTGATTTTTCAATAAGTCTGTCGAAATACATTTGCATCCATGGCGGAATACCACTAATCAGAGTCATGTTTTCATGAATGGTTTCCTCTACAATCTTTTCCAGTTTATTTTCCCAGTCTTCGATACAATTGGTTTCAAAAGAGGGCAATTGATTGGAACGAAGGTATTTTGGAATATGATGATTTACGATGCCACTCAATCGACCAGTAGGAATACCCCCCACTCTTTCTAATTCAGGAGTTCCACTTAAAAAAATAAGTTTACCATCAGCAAAGTTGGTATTGCCTGATTCTGCCATGTAACACAACAAAGCGTTTCTTGCAGTATTGATATGATTAGGAATGGACTCTTTTGTAATTGGTATGTATTTTACCCCACTTGTTGTTCCGCTAGTTTTAGCAAAATAAATTGGTTGACCTTTCCAAAGAATATTGTGACGGCCTGCTTTTATTTTTTCAATGTATTCCTTGAATGCTTCATAATCTCTAATTGGAACATTTTTAATAAAATCTTCGTGATTGTTTATTTGAGAAAAATGATGATTTGCTCCAAATTCTGTGTTGACAGCTGCCTTGATTAAATTTTTGAAAATCAACTGCTGATCTTGCAAAGCAGTATGCATTCCTTTTTTAATCTGTCTGTGAATGTAACCTGCAAAGGGTTTGGCTAATAGAGATTTGATTTTCATAAAACAGAACGCAAATGTATTAAAACATTTCAAAACATTTAGATAAAATAATTTTAAAATCAAATTTTCAACATTCACTGCTTCATACTTGATTGAGAATTTCAATGAATTAATATTCTTAATTTCGCAAAATGAACAAGAGTGTAGCACTTCATACTTTGGGCTGTAAACTGAATTTCAGTGAAACAACCTCAATGGGCAGAATGCTTGAAAAAGAAGGCTTTATTAAAAAAGATTTTCAGGATATTGCTGATTTATATGTAATTAACACCTGTTCAGTTACAGAGAATGCAGACAAGGAATGTAGGCAATTGGTTAGGCGTATTCAAAAAAAAGCCCCTGATGCCATGGTGGTAATCACGGGTTGTTATGCACAATTGAAACCAAAGGAGATAGCTGCCATTCCTGGTGTAAATCTTGTTTTAGGGGCTGCGGAAAAATTCAACATAGCAGAACACCTGAAAGAACTTTCCAAAAATGATTCCGGTAAGATATGCAGTTGTGAAATTGAAGATGTAAATATTTTTACTCCTTCACATTCAATTAATGAAAGAACAAGGATATTTTTAAAAGTACAGGATGGGTGTGATTACAATTGCAGTTTTTGTACCATTCCAATGGCAAGGGGTAAAAGCAGAAGTGATAGTGTTTCGAATGTATTAAGTAACATTGAAGCAATTGCAGCAGGTGGCGCTAAAGAGATTGTATTAACCGGAATAAATTTGGGAGATTTTGGAAAAGGAATATCCGGAGGTAAAAAAAAGGAAGAGAATTTTTTCGATTTAATAAAAGGCATTGAATCAGATTCGCCTATTGAAAGAGTGCGAATATCCTCCATCGAACCAAATCTGTTGAGTAATGAAATAATTGAATTTATCTCGACCAGTAAAAAATTCATGCCTCATTTTCACATTCCTCTTCAAAGTGGCAGCAACATAACGTTGTCGAATATGCGCAGAAGATATAAGCGTGAATTGTATGCTGAAAAAGTCAGCCTGATAAAAAACTTAATTCCAGATGCATGTATTGGCGCTGATGTCATTGTAGGTTTTCCAGGAGAAACCAACGAAGATTTCAATGAGACGGCTGATTTCATTTCAGCCTTAAACATTTCATATCTGCACGTATTTACTTATTCTGAAAGGGACAACACCCATGCACTAACCATTAAACCTGTTATACCTGTAAATATTAGAAACGAGAGAAACAGTATTTTAAGAAATATCAGCTATGCAAAAATGCAATCTTTCACAGAACAACACATAGGGCAAAAAAGAAAGGTGCTGTTTGAAAGTGTCAATAAAAATGGAATGATGGAGGGCTACTCAGATAACTACATAAAAATAACAACGCCCCATAAAGAAGAGTGGGAAAATGAGATAATTGAATGGACTATTTAGCGAAAAAATACGTTCCATTTTCTGTGAGAAAGATATTTATGAAACTCTGCTCTGCTTTTTTTCTGATTCAACATTGCCAAATGTCTTTCATGATGTAAATCAGTTGCAGTAAAGGCGGCAAGATTGTTGTCTAAAATATATTGTGCGGCCTTTTTACAATCCTTACCATAAAAGCCAGCCAATGACAATAAATTAACCTGCAAAAGGAATCCAAGCTCAGATAGCTTATTATACATAGCCAAATTTCTATTGAAAAATCCATAGCGTTCAGGATGAGCGAGAATAGGCTTATAACCTGCAGTAATTATTTCAAAAGACATTTTTTCAATTTCATCAGGTGGCGAAACATAAGAAAATTCTGTCAGGATTAAATTATCATTAATAGTAAGTAAGGGCTCTCCGCTTTTTAGCAATTCGAAAAAATAAGTATCCATCATATATTCCGCAGCAGCAGAAATTTCAAATTCAATTCCTTGATTCTTCAACTCATTTTTTAATGAAAACAAAGAATTTGCTATGGTTGAAGGCGTATTTCTGTACAAGTCACTTATAATATGCGGGGTTGCTATAGACTTTTTAATTCCAAGTTCCATTAATCCTTTAATGAGAAATATGGAAGTTTCCAAATCAGGCGAACCATCATCTATTCCCGGAAGAATGTGAGAATGAATATCGGTTGTGATTGGAAAATAATCTGCCGGAAATTTTGGTTTTATTTTAAAAATGGAAAACATATATTTTTCTATTCGTTATAATAACATCAGTTTATTTAACTAATCCGGTAAAATTGATGCAATTTACTCAATGGCTTTAAGATGGAAATTAAAAATGCAAATGGAATATTATTTTTTTTCATTGCCAGATAATCTCTACGGTTTGCCCTCAATCTCATTTTAAAACTACGATTACTTTGTCCACCCATCCTCATTTTTACAATCAATTTTGGAATATAAGTTGAACTGATCTTTAATTTGTAAAGATAACGACACATCAATTCATAATCAGCAGCTGAATAAAAATGATTTTCATAGCCTCCGTACTTTAAATAAATGCTTCGTTTTACATAAAAAGTAGGATGAGCAGGCATCCATCCAAATAAAAAACGATTTCTATTATACTTTTTACCTTTCCAAATTCTAAGTACCTTCTGCGTATCTTCAGCATCTACATATTCCAAATCTCCATATACGCTGTCTACATTTTCCGAATTAAAAGTATCAACAATTGACTGAATAACATCATTACCATAAAACAAATCATCACTGTTGAGTAATCCTACAATATCCCCAGTAGATTTTTCAATACCCTTGTTTATTGCATCATACATACCTCTGTCAGTTTCTGAAACCCAACAACTGACTTTGTCCTGAAATTTTTTTATGATTTCAACTGTATTGTCTTTTGATTTGCCATCAATAATTATATACTCAATGTTTGAGTATGTTTGACTTAGCACAGAATTGATACAAGCCTCCAATGTTTGTTGAGCATTTAATGTAACTGTTATTATGGAAACTTTCATATAAGAAGTAACTAATCTTTTTAAGTAAAATTATTCCGAAAATTGCCTTTCTCTAATTCTTACTGCAGGATTTCCTCTATATACACCATCTTTTGTTAACTTTTCAGATGTTACAGAACCACTTAACAACACTACGTTTTCTTCTAAGGTAGTTCCTCCGTGAATAATTGATTTTGTGCAAACCCAAGCACCGTCTTCAATTACAATTGGTGCAATCATCAAATCAAAATACTTTTTCTTGTAATTGTGATTTCCGTTGATTAATGTAACTCCCTGAGAAAGACAAACATTGTTCCCTATCTTAACTGCAACCAAGTTATCAATCCATACATTTTCACCAATCCAAACATTGTTTCCAATGTGAAGATTCCAGGGATATTTAATGTTGACTGATGGTTTAATAATGACATTGTTGCCAATAGTAGCTCCAAATAATTTTAAGATAGCAGTCTTTATTCCATAAAATGGTATCAAACCTGATTTATAAATCACGATATTTATGTAGTACCAAAAGATTCTTTTAAATGTTCCAGCAGGCTGGTGCAAGTTATTATGATATAGTGATAAATCAACTGTCATTGTGTTTCAATTTTCTAATTGTGTTTTTCAAAAAAATAAATCATAATAAAAATTGCTGAATATGCAGCTAAATTAAACCATGTGTGGTGGTCGATACCTAAAGGCATTGACCATCCTTTATTAACAGACACCAGAAACAATCCTATTCTCCATACATTTATAAACCATAAGAGTAATAAACCACCGATTAACCAAATTGATTTTAGTTTTTTAGTAAGTTTATTACTTAAAATAAATGCAGCCCAAAAACTCATCACCCCAATACCCAAACAACTTAAAGCAACCCTTACTCCCCTGGCGTTAGAGACTCTGATTACATCTCCGGAATCCAGTATTGTATCATAACCAAATATTCGTGCAATCAGTCCTGCCCCTTTTAATAAAGATATCTTTAAAATGCTGATATAGTTTAAATAATGATCAATAAATTCAACATAATATCCATTTTTAGCAGTCAATCCGATAATAGCAAATGTTCCATAATAAAAGAAAATGAAGAATAAGATAAATTTCAGACAAAATGTGATGAATATTTTTATATCAAAAAATTGATTCACAGGTTCATTTAGTTTAAAAATAAAGAAGAATACTGATTATCCAAATCGCTTTCATTATAATTTGCTTTTGAATATTTTATTGCAGCCAATGAGGATGCAAGGTATTCATCTTCATCAAGAGAAACATAATACTCAATCAATTCTCTTATTTTGGAAATATCCCTATGTGTATTAAATCCTGCGTTATTTTCCTGCAAAAAATTCCATGGCGTAGTTGTAGAAGTTATCACAGGAATCCCAACAGACAAAGATTCAATAATTGAGTGTCCATAGTTTTCACTTTCACTAGGCATAATCATTACAGGCGAGTCATCATAACATTTCCCAATATTGTCGGGAGTTATTTCTCCGAGAAATTTAACTTTAACATTAACAGGCATTTCACTGATTACATCAAGGCATTTTTTCCAATAACTTTTGTCTTTTATTGCGCCTATGATATGGTATTCAATATCTCCTTCACATAGCTTTAACGCATTTAAAACCAATAAATGATTTTTCATGGGACTGACCAATGCAACAGTAATTAACTTTAGTTTGGATTTCTGTTTTTTAGCAGTTGAGTTATTATGGAAAAAAGTTGAATAATTTGATGCAATTGTAATTTTTGGAATACCTCCAAATATTGATCTAATGAAAATACTTTCTACTAAATCAGAAGCGTGAAAATGAATCCTGTTAGCCACCTTAGCTATTTTCATGAATTTCAAAAAGATCCTTTTCTTTATTTTTTTCTTAGATAAAGCCCCTGTATGCAACATACCTTTAGGAGAAACGATTGTTTTTTTGACCCTACTAAAAAAAATCGGAAGAATATTAAATGAAAAGGAGAATAACCCTACAATATACAAAACATCTATTTTTTGCGCTGCAATCAGTCTATTCATTTTAAAAAATGGAAGAATAGATGAGTCATACCACACCTTGATATTTTCATTAAAATCAATCCATTTATCAGTTTCAATATTGTCAAGTTTTTGACCATCAACATCTTTATTACTGCAAAAAATTCTGTATTGAATATCCTTATCAAATTTGGTCACAAGATTATGAACAGATCTAATGGGGCCACCTGCCTTGAATGCAGGACTAAACCAAGGTATGGAAATAAAAACAGTTTTCAATTAGAAGAAGCTTTAAACCTAAGTTCATTTTTCCAAAAGCTACACATTAAAAAAATCAAAAAACAAGACTTAAACAGATGTCCTAAAATAGTATGCAACTCACAATCAGGTCTAATTGGGTAATAAAAAACCAAACAAACAAATAAAATCAATATGGGAAATTGAGATTTATAGTTAGCAAATATTTTCAATGTTGCGTTAAATAACCAACCATAAAAAAACATAAAAAAACAACCGCCTATTATACCAAAATTGACATAAGCATCACCTACGGAGCTCAATCCCATAGAGGTATTACTTGAAATGACCATTCCTGACCATTTCATAAAAAAATCCCTGTCGCCTGCATTTAACTTATCAGGTGCAATAATTCTGGGTAAAATAGAAGCTTCGAGTACTTCTAACAATTCTGTACCATTAGCATAAGGGACATGTTCAGGTACATTCCTCATAATATTAGTGATAATAGCTCCCTGATTGATTCTTACATTACTTTGTGCCAACTGTTTACTATCAAAAAAACCAGTAAGCTCCTGCCTTTGATTAATGGTTTTCTCCAATGTCATCACACCTGCTTCTTCCCCTTGTTTCCATGTTGATTTTCTGTAATCAGGTTTAATTATTTGAATAAATACAGCCAATGCAATAAATGAAATGACGAATATTGATTTTAAAAATCTTGATGGCTGATATTTAATGGCAAATATCATTCCTAAAAATATCAACCATATTAACAGATCGTGAAACATAGCATTAACAATGGAGGAAGCAATAATAGAAGCATACACCAATATCAAATAAACTGGCTTCAATGTGTGTTGACTAAACATCAATAAAAACACACCAATAAATTTAAATCCACCTAATAGAAAAAAAACAAAAGCAAAATCATTAGAAAAAAAAGAACCCGTAATACTGGAGATAAATCCAATGATTATTAATATAAATGGCAATTGACGATTCTTAATTAAATATTGTTCGATTTGCTCAACATCAACTGTTTCTCCCAAAAAAGTGCCCGCTTTAAAATGAAGTCCAAAAATGAACATAATAACAGCAGGTATAACATACAAAAAATATTCTTGCTCAGGAATTTGCATTTTATAAAATCCTATTTGATAAGTATCAAGTCCATTATAAGCCAAAACAGGTCCAAGAAGAAGTTGTAAACACATAAGTGACCCAAATAAATATCTTATAGGAATAATTTTTCCAATTGAATGAAATAATAAAACAAATTGAAAAAGTGTTATAAGAATGGCAACAAATGAAAAAATAGAAATGTCTAAAAAAATAAGTCTGATACTTGCAGAAAGCAAAAGAAAAAGACCCCAATTAATATTGACTTTAAAGAGCGTTTTCATTTATGAATTAACTTTCATTAGATATTCATTTTTAATTAATTCTAACTTTGATAACAATAAAGGGTTATTCATATTTAAATAACCTTCATAATTTCCATTATTTTCTTTCCCAAATATTGAATGTATATGTTTAGGATGATGAATAACAGATGCATCTGAAATAAATGAGGCCCAATAACTGTATGTGCTACCTTGTGAAGTAACAATTAATCTACATTTGCTTAATGATAGCAAATCAACCATATCGTTTTTACTGTCAATAAATGACACATTACTCAAATTAGTCAACAAATGAAATTCTTCTTTATATCCATCAGTAAAAACTGAAATAGCTATTTCAAAACCAACAAACAGTCTGATTTCATTAATGATTGAAACAAAATATTCTTCCGGGGTTCTTACATGCCCACCCAAAAATTCTTCCTGTTTAATTAATTTCTTAAAATCACCCATTCGAATATGTACTCCGATTGCAGAACTTTCAGCTTGAAATAATTTTCTTTTAATTACTGAAGATAAACTTGAATTTATTAAATCAATTACCAATTTTCTATGCTCCCTCAAATGGACAAAATAATCATTGTAAGATGGAAGTATTGAAAATATAAATGCAATATTTTTCTTTTCTACTTTATTTAATTTTATCAATGCAGGCTCTGCATTAATAGTATATTTAAACAAGAAATATTGACAGATTAATCTATCAATTAATTCTCCAGCAATTGATTTTTGGAATCTAAAATATCCTAAATAATTTCTTTTGGATTTTTCATTTCTTAAATAAGGCCCTATTTTAAATTGATGATAACCAATTATTTTGAGCGGCATTTGATTGATGTGTGCAAAAACCATTGCATGCATCAATGGAAAGAGTTGATTTCCTAATCCTGATTTTGGTAATTTACAAATAACAATACTCATAAACCAATTACTACAGATTCAATTACTGAAGCAAGATTTTCTAAAGAATATGATTGAATGATATTTTTAGAATTCAATTTCATCTTTTCTACATTATTTCTATCTGAACAAATAAATTTTAATTTACTTATTAAATCAAGACTGTTACCAGACTCAAAAACATATCCATTTCCTTTAACTAAATCAATTGCACAACCACATTTATTACTTACCATAACGGCTTTCCCATTTGCCATTGCTTCATTTACAGACAATCCCCATGTTTCATTGGGCCCTTTTGACGGAAGTACAAATACATCAGCCATTTCATAAATAGCTGGTATGTTTAATTGATTTATAAATCCTATTACATGGATATTTTTACAATTTCTGACTGAATGTTTAATTTCATTTTCTTGAATTCCTGAACCAGCAAGTATCAAATGAACTTTATTGCCAAGAGAAGCATTTTTGAAAGCTTCAATTAGAAATAACAGATCTTTTTTTGGTTCAAATTTGCCAGTATATAAAAAAACAAAATCTTCTGAAAGTATACTTAATGATTCTTTGATTTTAAAAGAAAACTCTTTTATTTCGTTGGACAAATTCCCGAAACGAACATTATCAACAGCGTGGGGAGCAAAAATTAGTTGACTAGATTTTAAACCAGATGCTATGAAATAATCATAATTATTTTTACCTGTAAATAAAGCAATGTCAACATTTCGATATATCCATTTTAAAAAAAGTAATCGAAGCTTATTTTTAAAAAATCCTTTATTGTCAACCAATGTTGAATCACCTCTGAACATTATTGGAATTTTTCCTTTAAAATGTCTTAAAACATTCAAATGACTGTTAAAACGCCAACCAAACAACAATATTCCATCAGGCGAATAATCCTTAAGATTATCAAACAAATAAGGATTATCAATACCAAAGAAATGATGAGAACCTTTATTCTTTGCAATATTTAAACAGAATTGACAACTATAGTTTTGAATCATTGGCAAATCCCAATCAACATTTATATTAAAACCAGGGTCGAATTTTTTAATCAAAACATCGTCTCCCCATGTATAAAAAACCTTAATTTCAATTTTTTTGTTTGAATGTAATATTTGAAAAAGAGGAACATTGTATTGAACAGGATGCGTTGTAATAATTGCAAGTTTTTTAATCATGCTTTTCCTGTTGAACATTTTTAAAACAAGCTAATATTTCTGCATAAACAAATTCAGCAATAAATTGTGTTGGCAAATCAGAAGATGCTTTATTCTTTAATAAAATATTAAAATCAAAGGTTTGCAAATTTTCAAAATCTACTGAAATAATACTTTGATTGAATTCTTGATTTACATATTGATTTGCATAATTCATTGAATCTGGTATAATTACATTTAATCCACAAGCCAAATATTCAAATATCTTATTGGGGGCATTGTACAAATAATTTTCAGTCAATGGCTTGTATATAACCAGTCCAGTATGATAATTAATTAGAACATTAGGCATTTCAAAATAATCAACATACCCTTTATATTGAATACTCCCACAATGTAAATTTTGTATTAAATCAAGTGCATCTTTCTTTATATTAAACGAGTAAATATCGAGTGAAATAAAATATTGATTTTGCAAAACCCAAGCTATTACTTCTCTTAAATAGGATGTATCAAGTCCCAATGATCCAACATAAACCAATTTCAACTTTTCACCATCAAGGTTTTTATTTTTCTTACACCAAGAATAGGAAGGATAATTTGGCATTGAATGAAATAAGGAGTCTGGCATATCATGTAGCTTAAAATCATTTCTAAATCTCCTTAATCTCTCCATATTGGTATGTGAAATCCATTCAAATTGCCTATAAATTCCAATCTCCTTTTTATGTAAAAATCTAACCAATCTCATTCCATTTTTGTATTCATGAGGATTCGTATACTCATGATAATGAACCATAATTTTAGCATTAGTAAAAAATTTTTTATAAACTAAAGCAGGAAATGAAGAGATAGATTCAAAATATATAACCACAGCAGGACGATAATAAAAAAGATAAAATAATGAAACCCAATAAAATTTTAAATAATTAAAATATCTTAGAAAGAAATTTTCGGGAATTACAGAAGGTCTGACTATTTCAATATTAATGGCATCTGATGAAAATGGCTTTAAATTTAATTTCTGATTAAGAGAATTGGAAAGTAATAAAATAAGAGATAGAGAATATTTTCCTAAGTAGTTCACTAAATTCATTCCAGGTGGATATAATTCAACCGGTTGAAAATGTATAACTGCAATTTTATCCTTATCTAACCTTTTGTTCATATTTATTCTTTATTACTTCGACTAAAGAAATTGTACGATCAATATATGAATAATTAGAATTCAATAATCTACTTCTAGAGTTTGCTAAATGTTGATCAGCGACTACTTTTTCAAAGGATAATATTTTATTAATTTGATTGAAACAATCATTAACATCAGTGAAAAGAAAAATCTCCTTATCTGATTCAAAAAAAGAAAGATGATCATCAGTAAATGGAGCCAATTGGATGGATCCCGCTGCGGGTATTTCAAAAGTTCGCATATTATGAGAATCTCGATTGTGAGATCGTAATAAATTGAGTTGAACTCTATATCTACTCATATATTCAAACAGGTTATCATTTTCTAATTTTCCACAATAATTGATCCCTTGATGTAATTTTTTCTTTTTCCAGTAACCAAATAAATCGATTGGAACTCCTTTGTTTGCCAATTGATTAATGAACATCAAACGTTCTTTATCTTCATTCCCAATAAAGCACAATTTGTTTATAACAGAAAAACTGCTTGATTTATTAAATACATTCTCAAATGCAAAAGGCAAAACGAAAGTATCTATAGCAAACTTATTTTTGACAAGTTCAGAAATTTCTTTATCATAACTGATAAATAAATCGTAAAGAGAAATTGATTTTTTAATATTGATATTTCCACTTCCTCTGCCTGAAAAAACAAAAGGATTATCAGTATTGTAGTTAACAATAAAAACCGATTTTTTCTTTATCCATTGCAATGTATCGGGGAATATTTCCATTCCTTTAAAAACGAGCAATACATCAGGCTTAAACGCAGATATTTTCTTTTTAATTTTACTATTGATAACATACAAAATCCTGCTGAGTTTAAATCTATACAAAAACTTATTTACTACATTACGATTATAATAATTCAAAAAAACATCATGCGCACCATAAAATTCAACATGCGAAATATCATTGTGCTGTGAAAGATGTTGTAAATAATATCTTTCGATTGCATTATTATTTTTCGAACCTATAACAAGTATCTTCATCTTAATATAAAAATCGAAATAATATTACTGATTTTTAATAGACCTTTTAAAAAATGTCGAAGTTTTAGGGCTGTATTAAATGAAGTAAAGTAAGCAATAAATCTGAAATAAAATCCTCCTACAGAAGCATACGTTTTAAAACCGAGTGAACGAATAATGTTAAGAGATTCAATCAAAACTTCACTATTGTATGGACCATATAAATAAGAAACAATGCTCAGATGTTTGCGATATAACATTCTTACAGACAAACTATTTTCAATTAAAAGTATGTTATCAAATTTCAATTTTAATGTTTTCAATGCTCCAGAAGCAGATAATGAGTCAAATTTTCCAGACAATGAATTTTTTTGTGCAGAATAATAATTGAAACTATTTTTATCAAAGAGAATTTTTTTTGAAGACAAAATAACCCTTGAAAAAAATTCACTGTCATCGTCAGGAGAATATCTGAGTGATTCATTCCAATTTCCAGCTTTATTCAAAAGCTCTTTGCTAACTAAAAAGGCATTTGGCTGAATCATAGAAATGTTGCCGTCAATTCCATTTAAACACAATAAAAATGACAGAGGGTCATTGATGTTGTACAGCTCTTTCTTGTCAATAATTTTGTAATTAGTTTCTTGGTTGATACTATTTTTTTTTGTACTACACCATACTAATACAGATTTATCACTTCCTGCAAGTTCGATTTGATTCTTTATTTTATTATTGCATAGATAATCATCAGAATCTAAAAACTGAAAATAATTACCTTTAGCATTTTTAATTCCTTTATTTCTTGCCACTGGGCTACCCGATTGATTTTGAGAAATAACTTGTATGCGATTATCATTGCTGTATTTACTTGCTAAAATATCGCATGTTCCATCAGTAGATCCATCATTGACAATAATTATTTCAATATTAGTCCAAGTTTGACTTAAAACAGAATCTACACATCTACAAATAGTCTTTTCACCATTGTAAACGGGTATGATAACAGACACTAATTCCATTGAAACAATTCTGACATTTTGTGATTATTGACTTTCCACAAAAACAAACTTTTTTTTAAATTGTAAGTACTTAAAAAATATCTAATTATTGAAAGAGTGTTTTGATGTCTTTTTTCTCTGATAATTTTATAAGATTCATCTTTTGTAAGAGGGCATGCGTCAGAGAGCAAATTTTCAGAAAGAATCCTACAATAATATTCTGTGTATTTTTCAGGAGCAATTTTAATTTGTTGATTAGCATGAATCCTCCAATAAACAAGATTTTTAGGCAGCTCTACGATTGAGAATTTTGCAGCCAATCTAAACCACAAATCCATATCACTAATATTTTGAAGCTCTTTAAAGCCTCCTACCTGTAAAAAAAAATTCCTTCTGATAATAGCAGCAGTAGGCCCGTAATCTAACAACCCCCTTTTATAAAAATGGTAATGATAAGCTTCGTAAGAGGTGAAATATTTTTCAACATTTTCAGTTCTTGATGAAATGGCAAATGCAGCTGATGGATGTCTTTCCATTGCATCAACCATGATGCGAATTGTGTCGGGGTAAACAAAATCATCGCTATCCACAAACTTCAGATATTTACCTTTTGTATAACTTACTGCTTTATTTCTATTTGGATAATCTCCAATATTAATTTCGTTGTTATAGAGTTTTATCCTGGAATCTGTGTTTAAATATTTATTAATAATAAAAATAGATTGATCAGTAGAACAATCATCGGATATAATCAATTCAAAATTTATATAAGTAGAAGACAATACACTGGTTATAGCTTGCTCAATGTATTCTTCCCGATTGTAAGTAGTGATAATTATACTAACTAAAGGATTTTCCAAATTACTGAAGTGATTTTTCAATTTTTTTCCCAATAAAATCCCAATCGTATTTTTCTTTTACCAACAAATTTGCATTGGAAATTAAAATTTGCCTCATTTTTTCATTCGCCAATAATGACAAAATTTTAGATGTAAACTCGCTTGCAGAATCAGCTATTAAAATATTCTCTTCGTCTCTACATTCAATACCTTCTGCTCCTTTGGATGTAGAAATAACTGGAATGCCTAAAGACATAGCTTCCAAAATCTTCAATCTTGTTCCACTGCCTTTCAACAAAGGAACTATGGAAATTATGGTTTGGTTATAGTATTCAGAAACATCATCTACTGTTCCTAAATAAATAATTCCATCAGTATTCAATTTTTCTGATAAAATAAAACTAAGATTACCCGAACCTACAACTATGAAATTACAATCAGATTTAGCGGATTTAATAAAAGGCCAGCAATTATCAATAAACCATATTAAACCTTCTTCATTGGGTTTATAATCCAATGAACCACAAAACAACAAATCATATTTTTTATTCGTAGTAATTGGGAAATGAGGAAATAAAACAGTCCCATTGGGTATAATGTCACTATTTAGATTGTAGTTATTTGCTTTTTGAAACAATTCATTATCAATTTCACTACAAACCCAAACTTTGTCAACTGTATTATGCAATGCTTGCTCCTTATTTATGATTAGTTTTTTGTAACGCTTATTATAAATACTCGTTAAGTTGATTTCAAAATTATGAGCATCGTAAATTATTTTAGATTTAGAAGAATTTCTTCTAATAATAGAAACAGCATTCAATGAACTTAAATTTTCTAAAATAACAAAATCAAATTCATTGCTTTTCAACACTTTTATCAAATGCGAATAGTATGATATTAAATTAATATCTGCAGGGCCCTTGATTTGCCTCTTAATAATTCTATAAATAATAGCGTTATATAGTCTCCTAGATATTTTTTTAAACCAATTATAATTGTTGATTTTAAAAAATTCAACTGAAATAAAATGGATGTTATCAATTTTTTTAAATGGATGTTTTATCCATTCTATAGTTGATTGAAAAGAAATAACAGTTGTTTCTGCAAATTTAGATACCTGATCAATCAAATTAACACATCTATGCATTCCTCCATTTTGAGGGGGAGTGATATTTGCATAAGGAGCTATAATCAACACCTTCATTCTTGATCGTAAAATTTATAGTTTTCAATATGCTTAAATGAATCTAATAATTGACTTTTATTTCCATAATAAAAGTGAGGATAATGTTGCATAAATGAATCATGAACATCAAATGCGTTTTTTTCAGGAATAAAATTAGCTATGTAGTCCTTAAGATAAGCATGAAGTAGTTGACTATTATCGTAAACAAAAAAACAATCAGGCAAAAACTCATCATTACTTTCATTTACTAGTCTCCAAGACATAGCCCACTCTTCCTCTTTAACTACAACCTTACATCCAGCTGATAAACACTCAGCAATAGATACACCATATGCTTCAGGGAATTGAATAAAAATTAAACTGGCTTGCTGATACAAATCTCTAATCTGTTCAAATGTATATTGACCCTCTAAATAAATTAATTTAATTTGAGGAAAAGATTCTAGAATTCTAATCTGCTCTTTCCTGTATTCTTCAAAACCAATCTGTGCAAAGTCTATAATAGCTATTAATTCATTTTTAGTTGTTGGCCTTAACCCACAATTTGCTAAATGCAACCCAATTGAACTCCATCTTAATGAAGGCGAAGGCAAGCTTCTTATTTCTGCAATATCTGAAACAGAAAAATTCCAGTCAAAACGTTCTACTCCATGATGGTTTTGTAACTGTAAATAATTTGTATGAGTTATAGAATTACCCAAATAGTACACTTCGTATAAAGCAATTGGCTTTTTAATTTTTTTTTTAAGTTTTTCAATGTCATAATAC
>CAMCAY010000013.1 GCA_945872815.1 Chitinophaga pinensis | reverse complement strand
AGCTCATCGCCTGTCTTGAACTGCTTTAAAAATTCGTCTGATAGTAGGTCTTCCTTTTTCATAACGTGTGTTTGGTTTAAAGTTAAAAAAATTGTTGGGGTTTAAACCCCAACAATTAATAACTTACACACTTCATAAGATAGTCCCATTTTTATACACGAAATTAGCCCTTCAGCTCCCTTATTGTCTATACGATTTTTGCGGTTGTCTTCTTTTATAAATTAGTTTAATTATTTTCTTGGCTTGTTTGTTTTGTGTATTGAGTATTTATTGCAATTCAACAATAATTTCATTTTTCCGATTAAAAAATTCATATGGTGCATTATAGCCCAAAAAACAAAATCGATTAGTATATTTTATACCCTCCACATCTAAAGCAGCTTTTAAATCCTGTTTATACTTTTCAATTTTAGTATCATTGGCCCAACCGCTAAAACTTATCGCAGCAACGGTTTTTGCAGGCTCTTCCTTAAATTCTATACCTGATTGATTGGGCCTAGGAAGCATGTCCTTATTTAATTTCTTAGGAACCATAAACATCATTGTCATGGAATCCTCTAATGACATCGATACTGGGGAAGTCATAGCTATTTTTTCATTCCTTTCGTTATTTCCAAAAATATATCCTGCTAGAATAGAAAACCCTTTACTTGAAGAATTTTTATATCCTTTTGTGGAAAGTTTGACAGAAGTAAATAAAGTAGGGCCATAATTTCTTATTTCAAATCGCTTGTATTTTTTTTTAACGACATAAGGGTATCTTTCAATATTTCTCTGTGCATGTATAAAATAAAGTTGGATAAATGTAAACGCTATTAGGATTAATACAAGTACGATTATTACTATTTTCATTTTTAGTTTTTAGCTATTTTTATTTATAATGACAGCAACTCTCTTATCTACGAAATACATCTAGCCTGTTCAGCTCAAACATAACACATTTTTAGAAATAGAAGATATATGTCCGTATAAATATTGAGGGCTATTTAACCAAATCGTTTGAAAAATAATATTTATAAATCTCAATTGCAAAAAACCAAGCTGAAATCAATGTTCCCAATGCTACTACAGCAGTAAAGATCATTAAACCGAAAGAGTATTTTTTAAAATCATTTTGAATCGTTTCCAATCTTTTTGCCTCAAACAAACTGCTCTTCATTTTCTGTACATAACCTCCATTATTCCGAAACACAAGTCCCTCCAATGAAATGGTCAAAGGGTCTACACTTTTTAAATACTCATCTATCAATAGCTTATAGAATAGAATATTTATCTCCCATTCTTTTAAATTAAATTTGGCCATTACTTTCTCTGTTATCTTATCTTTTGTTGTAGCTATTCTATCTTCCGAATAAAAATTAACCCCTTTGTACATGTTTTCATACTCTTTGATAAGCTCTTCTAAAATATAATCCAATTCCACATCGTAGTTTCTTTCCATAATTGGTTATTCTAAATAATTAATAATTTAATCACTTCTTGTTCATTTGACAAATCACCGATAATTCTGATTTCGGGAAGTGGTTTTTTCCTGATTAAAGTAGGAATAGACACAATACCATTTTCGAATAATTTTTCAGAATTTTCGTAAATATCAATTACCTCTATTTTAGTTTTTTCTTTTAGATATTGTTCTTTAATTAATTGTATATTTTTTATGGCCCTTATTGAACTGGAAGAATTTTTGGTAACATACAATTCTAATATATACTCATAAGCATTTACATCATTTTCGCTATTATTTATTGTATGCACTTATTGAAGAATGTTTTATGAAAAATTACTTAATGATGATTGGTGGAAGCTGTTTCGATTCTTTTGTTACCAATTATTGGGAAACCACCCTTATTTCTGCTGATTGACAATAATTCCACGCCTTGCGATGACATGACTATTTCTTTTTCTTTTTTGGAATGATTCATACCTCTCGATTTCATTACAAAAAGTGTTTTATTTCTTTCACCATTCAATTCTATGTCCTGCACCATAATCCATGTATCTACCATGGATGAAATTCCTTCATCAGAAGGGTTTTGCGAAATTGATCCTACTGTAATGGCAGCAGTAAACATCACCGTTATTTGCTTGGTTTTTAAAAAATCTATAAATCTTGTCAACATGCTTCTTACATCACTATTTGGACCATCGGTCATTAAATTGGTGATTGGGTCTAAAATGATACACGAAGGATTAAGCTTTTCTATCGATTGTTTTATTGCCATAAAATGCAATTCCAAGTTTTGCAAATTTGGTCTGGCATAGTAAAAATGAAGGTGTTTTGATTCAATAAATGGGGTTAATAAAATCCCCAACGATTTCATATTTCTAAGAATTTGATTGGGCTTTTCTTCAAATGCACAAAAAAGACAGACTCTATTATTACTGCAAACGCTTCTCGCAAATGATGCAGTAATACTTGTTTTTCCGGTTCCCGCAGTACCTGAAACTAAAATACTGCTACCTAAATAAAAGCCTTTATTTTCAAGCATCTCATCTAAGGAGTTAATACCTGATGGGATTCTTTCTGTACTGGCTAATTCATCTTTTTCTTGATTGACAAGTGGAAAAATAGTCATCCCCTTTTCATCAATTACAAATGGATACTCATTATTCGCATTGATAGAACCCCTATATTTTACAATTTTAATTCTACGGGTTCCTATTTGATTGACTATTCTATTGTTTAACTCTATCACACAATCTGCTACGTTTTCTTCTAGGCCAAGTCTGGTTAAATACGTATCTCCTAATTCTGCAGTAATGATTGCTGTAACTTTTTTATCCTTGAGCCAGAAGAATAATCTTTTAAATTCTGATCTTAAAATTCTTGTATCAAAATTTGAAAAAAGCGTATCAAATGAATCAAGCACTATTCGTTTTGCCTTTATTTTATTTATTGCCAAATCCAACATTACAAAGAGTCCTTCAATATTGTATTTTCCAATTTCATACAATTCGTTGTTGTTTATATTCAAATGCTCTAGCAGGATTTTATTTTCTTTCACTAAAGAATATAAGTCGTATCCCAAGGATGATGCGTTCATTAATAATTCATCTGTTTTTTCTTCAAATGTCATGAATACACCAGGTTCATTGAATTGCACAGCCCCCTTAATAATGTATTCCATCGACATAAATGTTTTCCCAGTTCCTGTTCCTCCTACCAATATTGTAGGTCGATTTTTGGGTATTCCTCCAAATGTTATCTCATCTAGCCCTCTGATGCCTGTTTGAGATTTTTCTAGTTTAAATTTTTTTTCAGATGATGAGACAACCGCTTGGTCCGAAGAAATAGGTTCAATCTTTGACATATATTTTCTATTAATAGCTGAATTTCAATATTCAACTTTTAAAATAAATTAACATCAACTAAAAATATTATTGCGGAAAACAATAAGCTAAATGATAATGATCATTTGTTGGTTATAAAATAGCCCACGGTTTAAACCGTGGGCTATTTTTGGAATTAAATCTTTACGCTAATATTTATTGTAAAACAACTTCTTTTTGATTCATTAACGCTTGAATCGACTTTTCTACTTTTTCAAAATTGAAATTTGTAATCACGCGATTCATTTCTGCAACAATTTGTTCATTGCACAAATTCCCAATACTGCCCTCGTGTGTGTAGTTTACCTTCATTGATGATGGTTCAAAAACATTGTTCTGAATATCACCTCCTACTTTTTGATAGGCCTCTCTGAAACTCATACCCTCTAATACCAATTGATTCACAGCTTCCACACTAAACAAATACTTGTATTTACTGTCAGCCAAAATATTGTCTTTTACTTTTATCTGCGAGATAGCACAATCTGCAATTTGCAGACAATCATTCAACTCTTTGAAGGCAGGCATGAAACTTTCTTTTATCAATTGCATGTCTCTGTGATATCCACTGCTTAAATTTGAGGTGATCATTGCAATCTCATTGGGCAATACCATCAGTTTATTTGACTTTGCTCTTATCAGCTCAAAGACATCAGGATTCTTTTTATGTGGCATGATGCTACTTCCAGTTGTAAGCTCATCCGGGAAACTGATAAAGCCGAAATTTTGATTGATAAACAAACAAATATCCTGACTCATTTTTCCAATTGTTGCTCCAATATTTGCCAAAGCCTGCGCAACAATTCTTTCTGTTTTACCTCTGCCCATTTGCGCATATACCACATTGTAGTTCATTACATCAAATCCAAGCAAAGATGTTGTCATGGTTCTGTTCAATGGAAAGCTTGACCCATAGCCTGCTGCTGAACCTAAAGGATTTTTATTTACAATTTTATATGCAGCCTGCAAGGATACAATATCGTCTATCAGACTTTCTGCGTAAGCACCAAACCATAATCCAAATGAAGATGGCATGGCTATTTGATAATGCGTATACCCTGGCATCAATATGTCTTTATGCGTATTACTCAAATGAATCAATGTATCGAATAGGTTCTTGGTATTATGAACCGTACTTCTTATTTCTTCTCTGATAAACAACTTTAAATCCAATAAAACCTGGTCGTTTCTTGATCTGCCACTGTGGACTTTTTTTCCTGCTTCACCCAACCTTTTAGTGAGTAACAACTCTACCTGACTGTGCACATCTTCTATATTATCTTCGATAACAAATTCACCATTGTTGATTTCATTTAGAATATCGATTAATCCGGCTATAATCTTTTCCAATTCATCATTAGTAAGCAAATCAATGGAGTGTAACATTTTAGCATGTGCCAAACTGCCTATTACATCATGCGATGCCAGCATCAAATCCATTTCACGGTCTTTTCCTACAGTGAATGTTTCAATTTGCTTGCTAACTTCAAAACCTTTTTGCCAGAGTTTCATTTTATTGTTTTTTAAAAAATTATAAAAAAACCGAAACAATTGTTTCGGTTGAAATTCATTGAATTAATGACTGATGCCTAACACATCCAAACCATTGCTGGTGGCAATTTCAGCCAATGCGTCAATGTCATACAATTTACAAGCTTCCAACACCAATTTTAATTCTGTCCACATATCTCCGTCGCCAAAGGGCTTATACACATCCGCAATATTGTCTGTACCTATTGCTACTTTTATTCCATAGGGCAACATTTCATCTATTGGTGTAATGGCATTATGACTCGGAGCAAGCTTTTCTGTTCTGGGATGATCTATCCAAGCAATCGGACATGATATTACCATCATCTCCGCTTTTTTAATCCATTCATAAATTTCTTTTCTTTTTGGCTGAGAATGTGCTCCCACAGATATGGAATGTATAGCAGCCACTTTTCCTTCCATAGAATGTTCTATCGTTTTCTTTGCCAAAAGTTCCGTTTCGTTTTCATCATCAGTATTAAACTGATCTACATGCACATGAACCATTTTATTATACTTTTTAGCAGTGGATAATAATACGTCCAGATGCGCTGATTCCCTCCCTGCATCCTTTGCAGGTAATCCTCCAATAATATCCACAAATTCAACTCCCATATCAAACCAGTATTTTGCATCTTTGTCCAATACCCCTTTTAATGTTTGATTCATAAATTTCAACTGAACTTTTTGACCATAAGCATCTTTTAATTTTTGAGCAGCTTTGATAGACTTGTCTTCAATGGCTTCATCCACATCAATAAAAGTTCCAATCGCCTGAACTCCTTGCTGAATCATCAATTCAGTTGCTCTTGACATTCTTTCAAAAATCTGATCTACACTGGATGTTCTTTTTACGTTATCAACTATCCCCCATTTTTCTTTTAAAGGAGCATATACCTGCTTAAACGTTACTTCATCAATAGTGTAGGCTCTGTCAAAATGCGCATGCGTATTTACCCATCCGCCTTTTTCTGCGATTTTATCAAGTAAGATTTGCTTTGTGTTCATAAATTTTGGCATAAAAAAAAGGCTTTCAAAATTGAAAGCCTTTTAAAAATTATAAAAAAAGAAAAACGACGAGCTGTCTTTCGAGCAGCTTCTTTTTTCCGATTTGAATGACATTATTTTTTTCATCAAAATCAAAATTATAAATATTTTGTTTTCAAAAAAATATTTTTTCTGAATGTGGATAATTATTTTTTACGTTTATAAAGTACAAGAGCCAATCAATTGATTGGCTCTTGTAAAATGAGTAATTGTATTTTGTCTATCTGAAACTAGTCCAGTTTTTCCACCAAACATCAGCAACATCACATGCTCCGCGATATCCTGCAGTGGTAAACCATGTTGCCAATTTTGGATGTGTAAAATCGGCACCCGAACTTGCGGGTGAAGTTGACAATGGATTAAAATCAACACTGTTGTCATATTTGAACGGATCAGCCAACTGAACTTCATCATTAGTAGTTAACAAAGTATTGCCTCCATTGGCTCTGTTGATATAGCTGAGTAAGCTATCTGCATTCCATCCGGTTGCAGCCGCAGTACTTGCTGTATAATTCAATTGAGTTTTATTACCTGCAATGATATTGCCTGTATATACTGCTTTTGGTGTTGCTCCTACCAAATTTAAATCAGTTGGTGTACCAGTACTAGCATCTACTAATACTCCTGTTGGCCATCCCATAACGATAGAGTTAAATACACTGATGGAAGAATTTCTTCTCATGTGTACTCCTCTCTTGAAATTAGAGTTACCAACGTTTGATAAATTTGCTCTTGGTCCAACTAATGTCACATTACTGAATACAGCTGAAGTTTGTGGAGTGTAAGCACTTCCTCCCGCATCATTATCACTTTCAAAACCATTGCTGCCACTGATATCAGCGATGCTGCTGTCTCTAAACCCAATAGCAAATTGAACTTTACCTGCAAAACCATTGTCTGTATCAAAATCATCATCCAATCCTTTATATGCAATAAGGTGTTTACAATTCACAGTTCCGCCAAACCACTCATAACTGTCATCATTTGCATAAGAAACCTGCACATAATCAACAATGGTTTGATTACCTACTCCACCAAATGTTAATCCATTGATTTCTTTATCTGGCAAAAATGCATAACCGGCATATTCAATTCTTACATAACGTAGGATTCCACTATTGTCTGCAGGATTTTGAGCCTGAGTAGCTGGAGTACCATATAAACCTAATCCATCACTGTTGTTGATTCCACCTTCAATTTCACCTACACCGGCTTGACCATTGAAAGAAGAATTAGTAGGTGCATTACCTAAAATTACTAATCCAGCCCAATCGCCTCTAGTTGGATTAGCAGCTTCCGATGTAAATACAATTGGTTTTTCAGGTGTACCATCGGCAATAATTTTACAACTGCGTGTGATGATCAATCCTCCGTTTCTACCTTGCTCTCCCACAATTTTAGTACCTGGTTCAATTGTAAGAATCGCACCATTGGTAACATATACCAATCCACGAAGTTTGTAAACATAATCAGCTTTCAAGGTTCTGTTAGAAGTGATTCTTCCTTCAAGAATAGTATTCTCTGTTGTTCCTCCCCCATTATTGGAATTGTTGGGTGTACCATCTACCTCAATCTTACGGCAAGATGTTGTACATAAAATTGCAATGATGGCAAATAAAGAAATTTGTTTCATTTTGTATTTGTTTTTTAATTTTTGATTTTTATTTTATGTTATATGCAAATGATATGTTGATATTGGTTCCATAATTTCTAGTGATAGCCAACACATCTTTAGAGCCTTTTTGATATTTTTTATTATTATCCAAATCATGATAGAAATAACCAGGTTGATTCAATATATCACTGATATTTACCCTTACTTCTGCTTTTTTATGCATAAATTTCTTAGCCATTTGCAAATCCAATAAACCTCTTGGGTTTTCCCATATATCTGAAATTGCTTCACTTCCTACAAACAATATTCTTCTGCCAATCTGATTAAATAACAACGTACTGCTAAACCCGAATTTTTCTATATCATATTGCAGGCCAAGATTCAATAAATACGGGCTCTGTCCTTGAAGTGGTCTGTTGACTGTTTCTGTTGTATCTTTTACATTGCTGTAGATATAGCTTAGATTCCCTGTGATGGTAAAGTTTTTAAGTGCAGCTATTGGATCCAATTTTTTTCTGAATTCAATTTCACCACCGAAACTCGTGGCCACATCCGTGTTTAAGATATTGAATGTATTGGTTCCCGGACCTGTTCTGTTGAAGTAGTACTCGATTGGCTTATCGAAATGTTTAAAAAATGCGCCAATGGTAAACAACTCTCCGGCTCTTGGATATATTTCATATCGCAAGTCAAGGTTGGAGACTTTCGTTCTTTGTGCTGCTTTATTTCCAACAACCTGGGCTCCCAATTCAAAATCGTAAAATGCAAATGGGCTTAACTCTCTGAATTCAGGCCTTACAACGGTTTGACTAGCAGCAAATCTTATATTCGATTTGGAAGATTGTTTGTAGGTAAGATTCACGCCAGGTAATATGTCGTTAACTAATGTATTAACATGCCTAGGATCTGATTGTCTTACGCTTCCAACCAACTGGTCAAAACTTTCAAAACGAGCACCCCAAACAATCCGTAAATTTTTTCCAAGAGGATTATCGAACTGTAAAAATGCTGCATTCAATATAGTATTAGCTACGTACCTGAAAGCGTTTCCTCCGATTTCATCAAACTGAACCTTATCATTACCAACACCAAAATGATCTGCTGAAAAAATCTCATTGGCACTTAATTGTTTAAACGCATTGCTTGCAGTGTTTATAAAGAAAGGACGGCTGTCAAACAACCTGTCTTTTACCTGAAATAAATAGCCCAACTTAATATTGTGTTTTTTGCCTTTGTAATCAATGGTTTTATTGATATCTCCTCCTGCGTTGTAAATATAGTCATTCAGAAAACTGTAAAAAATGCTACCGCTTTTTTGTCCGGCCCCTAAACCAAGCAATGCATAAAATGGAGCTGTCGAATCTGTACCATCTTGTGTATAGAACAATCTTCTTTGATCTGGAATGTATTGATCCAAAATATTAAAACTTCCATACCATTTAAGTCTGGTTGAATATTTTGGAATAAAATGCTCACCGCTGATTTGTGTATTGAAAAAGGTATTTTGTTTGAAGCCTATTTCAGTTGCTTTCACTCTGTCTCCGTTTCCACCACCACTGATAATATAATCTCTTCCATCAAATCTGTCAATAACAAAATCACTGCTGTTTACATTAATGATGTTTTTAAAACTTATTCGGTTGTTGCTGTTCAGTTGTAGAGCAATGTTAGCAAGTCCTCCCACCAAAACCTCTCTACTATATTTATTATTTTCATAGTGCAATTCAATATCACCTTCATTATTGGCAATAAAATTATTATCGAATGGTGTAATCTTATTGGTGTTATTGTATGTTAATGCAAAAATTGCAGCTACCTTTTTATTAAAAACCCTTTTGTTTGTTCCGCCATTCAATTGAAAAGAACTGTTTACAGGTGCGTTAGAAACTACTGGTTGCCAGTTGTTTCTAAATAATTTTCCATAGTTTGTTTTTTGCTCAGAAGACAATTGACTGAAATCGTATCTCAATGGAAGACTTGCAGGTAAAGCTCTTGTACCATCATCTACTCCAAGAAAATCAAGTTTTCCGCCATTGGATTGCAAGAAGTCTTTTCCAATGGTGTTGGTATTAAATCCTGTTCCAAATTGGATATTTAAAAATGAAACAGAAGGCACATCTTTTGTTTGCACCTGCACCAATCCTCCTGCCCATTCTCCTGGCAACTCAGGCGTGAATGTTTTATTCATCACAATGTTGTCGATCATTGCAGATGGGAAAATATCAAAACTGAATGTTTTTCTATCCGGCTCAGTGCTGCTTAATAAAACACCATTTAACATAGCCTGGTTGTAACGATCGCTCAGCCCGCGAACAACGAGAAACTTACCTTCTTGTACAGAAGTCCCTGGAACTCTCTTCAATACTTCTCCTGTATTTTTATCCGGGCTTCTTCTGATTGCTTCTGCACTAATTACCTGTGCAACCACAGAAGTATTTTTCTGTAATGAAATCAATGCTGCAGTAGATTCTTTTTTTGCAGAAGACCTTATCTCAACAGCCGTTTCAGTTTTAGCTGATTGATTCATTAAAATATTTAAGTAAGTTGTTTGATTCGTAGCAGGATGAATATCATCTACTCTTTTTGTTTGATAACCTACTGCTGAAAATCTTAAAGAATAAACTTTTGATGCATCAAGCTGTATAAAATATTTTCCGTCAATATCGGCAGCCACGGTTTTACCTGTTTCTATCACCTGAATACTTACAGAAGATATTTTTACGCCAGTTGCAGCATCAGTAATCAATCCTTCCACTCTACCAGATTGAGCAAATGCGGTAAAAGACAATAAAGTAACCAAAGAAATTAAAATAAATGTTCTCATCTTTTATTTTTATTGGATGCAAAGAAATACACTTGATATTACTTAAATATTAATCAATTGTTATGATAACATTAAACCTATATTACCAAATTGTTAAGTTGCCATTTATATCATAACTGAAATAATAACTTTTATATTATTAATTATTTTTGTCATCATGGTATTACTACAAGGTACAATTGTAGCACAGGCATTAAAAAATGATTTAAAAGCAATTGTTGATAGTATTTTATTAGAAAACAAACGAGCTCCTAATTTGGCGGCGATATTAGTTGGCGATAATGGCGCCAGTAAAACTTATGTCTCAAACAAAATAAAAGCTTGCAAAGAGGTCGGGTTTCAAAGTACCATTATAAACCTGGACGAAAATGTTGACCAAAGTATTTTAATAAACCAAATTGAAAAGCTAAATAATAATTCAGCTATTGATGGGATTCTTGTTCAACTTCCACTTCCAAAGCAGATAAATGAACAAGACATTGTAAAAAGTATCAACCCATCGAAAGATGTTGATGGGTTTCATCCTCTGAATACAGGAAAATTATTGACCGGAAATCCGGACTTCATTCCAGCTACCCCTTTTGGAATTCTTTTAATGCTTTCACATTATAATATCGAAACATCAGGAAAAAAAGTAGTGGTAATTGGAAGAAGCAACATAGTTGGTAGGCCTATCAGTATTTTATTGAGCCAACTAGGTCAAAATGGTAATGCAACTGTAACTGTTTGTCACAGTAAAACCAATAATATAGAGCAACTTTGCTTGGAAGCTGATATTGTTATTGCCGCAGTTGGTATTCCAAATTTTGTGAAAGGAAACATGATAAAAAATGGAGCTGTTGTAATCGATGTTGGAATAACCCGCGTACCTGATAATTCTAAAAAACTGGGATATAGTATTAAAGGAGACGTAGCTTTTGATGAGGTATTTGAAAAATGTAGTTACATTACTCCAGTTCCCGGAGGAGTAGGTTTGACGACTATTGCAGCATTACTGAAAAATACGCTACATGCCTATTATATGAATCAAGGCATTTGATTCATGATTATTTTTTACCTTCATCAACTAAATAAACAGTTTACGTCTCATTCAAATGAGTTCAAATCAAACACTAAAGACAACACTTGCAGGATTTCATTTAGGGAGTTGCTTAATGAATGCTTCCGGTGTTCATTGCACGGACGAGAATGAACTTTCCGGTTTATTAAATGCCAATGTTGGTGCTTTGGTTACTAAAAGTTGTACATTGGAATCTAGGACTGGCAATCCATTGCCAAGATATGCCAACATTCCTAATGGCAGTATCAACTCCATGGGATTACCTAATCATGGCTTAGCATATTATCTAGAATTCATTGAAAAATCCCAGTATCTTCATAATAAAATAGCTATTTTATCAATTGCAGGTCTTTCAAAAAAAGAGAATCTGGAGTTATTGAAAAATGCAGATAAAGCAGATTCAATTAAACTGATTGAATTAAATCTATCCTGTCCAAATATTCCAGGAAAACCGCAGACTGGTTATGATTTCGAAGCAAGCGAAAAATTACTAGCTGAAGCCTTCGAAATTTCTACAAAATCAGTTGGCGTAAAATTGCCTCCCTACTTTGATATGGTTCATTTTGAATCAATGGCAACTGTATTAAAAAAATTTCCGGTTGCTTATGTTTGCTGTGTAAACAGTATCGGTAATGCTTTATGGATAAATGTAGAAAATGAAAGCGTAGTCATTAAACCTAAAAATGGTTTTGGAGGATTGGGTGGTATGTATATTAAACCAACCGCATTAGCGAATGTTAGAATGTTTTATAGTTTACTGGATGGAGTTGATATTGTTGGATGTGGTGGCATTCAAAATGGCCAGGATGCATTTGAACATATTTTGTGTGGGGCAAGCATGGTTCAAATAGGTACAACGCTTTGGCAAGAGGGTCCTGCATGTTTTGATAGAATAAGCAATGAATTGTCAACAATTATGCAACAAAAAGGATACGCTACAATAGATGAATTTAAAGGCAAACTGAAAAGCATGAATTAATTATGAACAATAGAATCTCTTTTCTTAAATCTCTGGTTGATATTGAATGTGTAAAATTTGGAAATTTCACTTTAAAAAGTGGTCAACAATCTCCGATTTATATTGATCTCAGAAATATTGTTTCCTACCCTGAATTATTGACAAATCTAGCACTCTTATTCAAAGAAGAAATAAACTTATCAGCTCAAAGAATATGCGGTGTCCCTTACGCAGCTTTACCAATAGCCACCATGATATCGGCTCATACCGGTTTACCAATGTTGATTAAAAGAAAAGAAGCAAAAGGTTATGGAACAAAAAAAATGTTAGAGGGAGCTTATAAACCAGGCGACAAAGTAGTATTAGTTGAAGATGTGATCACCAGTGGCCAAAGCTTGATTGAAACCATCAAAGTACTTGAAGATGAAGGACTCATAATTGAACAAATTCTGGTAGTGCTGGATAGGGAGCAAGGAGGAATTGAAAAACTTACTAATCAAGGATATAATGTCTCTTCTTTATTTTCTGTGTCTTCATTAATTGATTTGCTGATTTCAGAAAACAAAATTGATGTAGATACTTACAATGAAGTGAAAGTATTTTTAAATAACAATCATTCCATTACCCCAATTCAAGAGCAAACAAAAAAATATTTTCCGCAAACTCATCAACATCCAATTGCGCAAAAACTTTTAAATATTGCTAATACAAAAAAAAGCAATTTAATTGCATCGGTTGATTTGACAAGTGCTCAAGACATAATTAATTTCTTATCTATTGTTGGAGAAGATATATGTGCAGCAAAACTTCATGTGGATATCATCAAAGATTTCTCACAAGACTTCATAAAAGAACTTAAGGCTCTTTCAGAAAAATTGCAATTCTTGATAATAGAAGACAGAAAGTTTGCCGATATAGGAAATACACAACTTTTACAACTCAGTCAAGGTATCTATTCTATTGCATCCTGGGCAGATATGGTAACAATACATCTTATTGCAGGAGAAGCCTCTCTAAAAGCAATACAGGATTGGGATACAGCGATAAAACCTGCATTAATTCCAATAATAGAAATGTCTAGTAAAGGCGCTCTTACCGATAACGATTACATAGAAAAATGCAAACAATTCTTATACAACTATGCTGATGTCATTGGAGCGGTTTGCCAAAACACCACATTAAAAACGGGATTTTTGAAATTTACTCCGGGAATAAATCTATCTGCCAAAGAAGATAACAAAGGGCAAAATTACAATTCGCCATCTCATGCTATCGAAAACCTGCAATCTGATTTTTTGATTATTGGCAGAGGGCTTTATTTATCTGATAACCCCAAAAAAGAAATTGATAATTATTTATCCGAGGTTAGAAAAATGGATTTCTTTTCTGAAATAAAATAATTGAAAACAATTTTTTTAAAAAATTTCAATTTTTTAAAAATTAGTTTGAAAGAATTCTTTTATTAATTTCCTTTGCTAAAAAAATACATTATGCAAACATCAGTGCCGCTCAATGCGGTCTACAAAAAAAACGCCGATGCATTCATTCCGGTAGTTGATTCCAAAGAGTTCTCATTTGTAGTAAACAAATTGAGAACTTTTTTTTTACAGCAAGGTTTTATAGAAGTTCACACGCAGAACAGAATTAGCATTATGGCTGCTTGTGAAAATCCACATTCCATTGCCAGTTACAAATTTGCTGATCAAATTCTGCCTTTACCGCAAACCGGTCAAATGTGGTTAGAGTACGAATTATTGAAAGCACCAGAAGAAAAAGGATTCTTTTGTGTTTCAACCAGTTACAGAGATGAGGTAAATCCTATACCTGGAAGACATGACAGAATTTTCCCCATGTTTGAATTTGAATTAAAAGGAGGAATTGAAACTTTAGAAAAATTGGAAGTTGAATTATTGGCTTATTTGGGTTTTAAACAACCAATAATGGGCAACTGCGAAGACGTATGTAAAAAATACAACATTTCAATTATTGAGGCGGAAGATGAATTGAACATACAAAAAGACTTTGGGGATGTTTTCTTTTTAAGATTATTTCCTGAGAGAACAAATCCATTCTGGAACATGAAAAGAAATGAGGCCGATAAAGAATTATCCAATAAAATTGATGTATTGCTTCATGGTATTGAAACCATTGGTAGTGCCGAAAGAAGCTGTGATGCTGAAGAACAAAAGAACGCTTTTTATACCATCGAAAATGGTCGTTATGCAGAGAAATTGTTCGAACTTTTCGGAAAAGAAAAAGTTGAAGAAGAATTGAATGATTTTTTGGGACAACACTTTTTTCAACGGTCCGGGGGTGGAATAGGGATAACAAGAATGATCAGAGCTATGAAACTGGAAGGATTAATGAAATAATTTACTAGCTGTTGTGATTATTAATATTATTAATCACAACGGTTTTTTACAAAGTATTTTTCTTTACTAAAAAATACTTTGTAATTTCGCTTTCTAAAAATAAGCATAAAACGCTTATTAAAATAAAACTTGTATATGCTCATAATACGGATGAGCGTTTCTACAGTTTACCATAAATAAACTACTACAAGTGAATGCCTTCTTTGAGGCCCTATCCTCGCATTCATTTGTGTGTTAAAATAAATTCATTGAACACACGCATCTACATAAAAAAACACGACAATTTTGATATAAAATCTGCTGCGCTTCAAAAAGAATTAAAATCTGTTGGATTTGACGGATTCATTAGCACCTATTCACTCTATGACCTTTTCAATGTAAAGGAAAGCGAAATCGCCCTCATTACCTCTTCAATTATTTCAGATTCCGTTTCCGGTAATAGCATTTCGGAAATTCCTAAACACGAAAATATTTTTGCAATAGAGTATTTACCCGGGCAATTTGATATAAGAGCTGACGCAACAATGCAATGCTGCCAATTGTTGTTTGGACATAATGATATAATTGTTCAAACTGCAACTGTTTACGGATTAGATCATTTTAATGAATCGGATATCCCCTTCATCAAAAAATACTTAATCAATGCTATTGACTCCAGAGAAAAAGATTTATCTGTATTAAAGCTACATCAAAGCAAAAAGTCGTCAGACATTCAAATAATAGAGGGTTTTATAAATTATAACAATGAAGGTCTTAAGGATTTTTTGAAAGAAAAAAGACTATCCATTGATATCAATGACCTGATCTGCATTCAACATTACTTTAGAGAAGAAAAAAGAAATCCGACCATAACAGAAATAAAAGCAATCGATACTTATTGGAGTGACCATTGCAGACATACAACTTTTTTGACTGAATTAACTGATATTGTTTTTTCCGGAGATTTTAGTAAAGAAATGGAATCAACATTTGAGCGTTATTTAAAAATAAGAACCGAGTTGGGTAGAATTGATAAAAAAATAACCCTAATGGATTTGGGTACAATTTTACCGAAATATTTCAGCTCTAAAAATTTATTACCCGAATACTACCATAGCAAAGAAAACAATGCAGCTACAATAACAATAGATGCAGATGTGAAAGGCGAAAATGAAAAATGGCTTCTTCTGTTTAAAAATGAAACACACAATCATCCTACAGAAATTGAACCATTTGGTGGTGCTGCAACATGCATTGGTGGCGCAATTAGAGATCCTTTAAGTGGCCGTGCATTCGTTTATCAGGCAATGAGAATTAGTGGCGCAGGTAATCCGCTTGAAAATATAAACAATACGATTCCTTCAAAACTACCTCAACAAAAAATCTCCAAAGAGTCGGCTTTAGGCTACAGCTCTTATGGAAACCAAATAGGATTATCTACTACTTTGGTTACTGAAATTTATGACGAGGGTTATAAAGCAAAAAGATTGGAATGTGGTTTTGTAATTGGAGCCGTAAAGAAAACATCGGTAAAAGAAATTGATCCAGTGGATGGAGATGTTGTATTGCTCATTGGAGGTGATACCGGTAGAGATGGAATTGGAGGTGCTTCAGGGTCTTCGTTGCAACATAACGAAAGTTCAATTTCAACCATGCAATCCGAAGTACAAAAAGGAAATGCAATAACCGAAAGAAAAATCCAAAAATTATTTCGAAATCAAGAAGTTGTTCAATTAATAAAAAAATGCAATGATTTTGGAGCCGGAGGTGTTTGTGTTGCTATTGGTGAAATTGCAGAAAGTGTTGAAATTAATTTAAACAATGTTCCTTTAAAATACGAAGGACTCGATGGAACTGAAATTGCTCTTTCGGAATCTCAGGAAAGAATGGCAGTTGTGGTTTCCAAAAAAGATGCTGAAACATTTATTAAATACGCTGAGATTGAAAACCTTAAAGCTACACAGGTTGCTACGGTAACCAATGAAGGAGCGTTGAAAATGAAATGGAATGGAAAGGAGATTTTACATTTAAAACGTTCCTTTCTTGATACAAATGGTGCTGCAAAAAAAATAAATGTAATTGCGAATGTTGATAGGTGGAAAATCCACGCAAATTGACCCCCTAAATCCATTTGAAACTGACCCCCTCATTCCATTTCAAATTGACCCCCTGATTCCGGCTGAAATTGACCCCCTAAAAATTAGATAAATAAACAGTTGTTTTTGTAGCATAAAAGACGGATGTTTTTGGCAAAACAATCCAGATAATTTATGCCGAACAAACCAATTGAAATGTATAAAATCAGACAAATCTTACGTCTTTATGCCGGTGGCAAAGGCAGTAAATTTATCAGCAAAACCACCGGAGTTGCTCGCAATACGGTAAAGAAGTATCTTATTCAATTTGCATCCCTCAGACTTACCATCGAGGATATAGAAAAGATGAGTGATGGCAAATTGGCTTCTGCTTTTTTACTGGAGAAGCCAAAAGTAGAAAGTGATAGAAGTGCTGAATTATCTGCCTTGTTGCCAGAGTTGGCTGCTATGCTGCGCAAGCGCGGCGTTAACAAACAAATGGTTTACGAGCATTATGCTAAGCTATGTCCCAACGGATTAAAGCACTCTGCTTTTGGAGTCAGGTTGAACGCATATATTGGGATGGTAAAGCCTTCTATGCGTGTGCCACACAAGGTTGGCGATAAACTCTTCATTGATTTTACGGGCAAGAAATTACAAATCGTAGATAAAGACACTGGAGAGATGGTGGATGTTGAAGTTTTTGTAGCGATTCTTGGTTGTAGCCAGTTGACGTTTGTGATGGCAGTGGAATCACAGAAGAAGGAAGATTTTATGTTGGCTTGTAAATCTGCGCTTCATTTTTATGGTGGTGTTCCGGAAGCGATTGTTCCTGATAATTTAAAATCGGCGGTTAAAAAAGCGAGTAGATACGAAGCTGAACTCAATGATAGTTTTGCTGCATTTGCAGAGCATTACAATACTTATATTTTTCCAACAAGGGTATACAAGCCTAAAGATAAAGCCTTGGTGGAAGGGGCTGTAAAAATCATTTACTCTACTATTTTTTCTAAGATAGACGACAAGGTATATACAAGTCTGGAAGAGCTTAATAAAGACATACTGGTTTATCTGGAAGCGCACAACAACGCACTATTAACCGGATGTGATTACAGCAGAAGGCAGCAGTTCGAAGACCTTGAGAAGAATGTTCTCAGGCCTTTAAATAAATATCCCTTCGACCCCATGACGACCAAAACAGCAACGGTTGGCAAGACGGGTTTTGTAACCATTGACCATCGGTATTATAGCGTTCCATACAAATTTATTGGTAAGAAAATCAAGGTGATGTACAACCGTACAAAAGTAGAAGCCTATGATGAACACGAGATTATTGCTGTTCATGTTCGTGAGTATGGTAAAGAAAAATACATACAACAAGATGAGCATCTGGCTTCGTGGCATAGATACCCAACGGAGTGGAATCCTGAAAAATTTATTGCAGACGCTTTGCAAATAGACACTTCTGTTGCGGACTATATTAAAAAAGTATTGGCTCGCAATGAATACCCGGAGAAAAACTACCGAGCCTGTCAAGGTATTTTAAATTATAAAAAACGTGTGGGCGATGTAAGGCTTATCAATGCTTGCAAACGAGCAAACAGCTTTAATGTGTACAATTTTGGAATGATTGAACGCATACTAATATCAAAAGCGGACTTCTTCCCACTTGAAGAAGATAAACCTTCAAACACAGAGCCCACAATGCCTCAGCATGAAAACATCCGTGGCGGAGACTATTACCAATAAATACAAAACCTCATTATTAACCAACTAATAAAAATCAAAAACGATGAACAAAGAAAGTTTAGAAAAGATGAACCGAATGCGACTATTGGGAATGCATCTTGCCTTCAAGACTTGCATTGATGCTAATCAAACGGAAGCCTTTACCAATGACGAGCTGGTGCACCACTTAGTGCAAAGTGAATGGGACGATAGGCAACACCGGGCTGTTCAAAGAAACCTCAAGAACGCCAACTTCCGTTATAATGCAAGTCTGGAACAACTGGATTACTCGGAAGAAAGAGGTCTTGATAAAAATCAGGTACAACGCTTATCAACCTGCGACTTTATTAAAAAGGGCGAAGATTTATTTATTACTGGAAGCACTGGAACCGGTAAAAGTTTTTTGGCATCTGCTATTGGACAACAAGGCTGCTTACTCGGCCTCAAGGTGCTATACACAAATGTGGCTAAACTTATGTCATATCTAAAAATGGCAAAGGCCGATGGTACTCACTTGAAAGAACTCGCAAGAATAGAAAAACAAGACGCTCTGATATTAGATGACTTTGGAGTGCAACCACTTGATAACCAAAGTCGGTCATTGCTATTGGATATTATCGAAGACCGTCATGGTAAACGAACTACCATTATCACTTCTCAGGTTCCGGTAAAAAACTGGCACGAAGTGATAGGTGAAAAAACACTGGCGGATGCGATTCTAGATCGGATTGTTCACCAATCCATCAGAATAGAACTTTACGGAGAATCGCTGCGAAAAAAACTAAAGACAAAATCAGAAAAAACAGAAACTACATTGTAAACTAATCGGAATATAAATTATCATTATTTTTGTTCTGCAAAACACGAGTTCTTTATCACTTTTTTAGCCTTCTTTTTAAGGCCCTAGTCCTGAGGTTTTTGAAATCGTTTTTTAGGGGGTCAATTTGAAATGGAATGAGGGGGTCAGTTTAGCCGGATTTTACAGTCTGAAACAATGGAAGGTAAATTTCTTCGTAATACCGGCATCGTTAAGCCACATTTTAAAGTGAGGATTTTGGGAGCAGTCGTAATAATCCAATCCTGCAAACACATCATCATCTGGGTCACCTGGATTCCCCAAATAATTATACGTATCATCCGAAATTGGCATCATCTCCGCCCCACCAGTTTTCTGCTGCTTAAACCGGATGTAGTAACCCTGACCATCAATATGAATTACCTCTTTCCATTTTAGTTGCTGAATATCGCTGAAACGTAATCCTGTAAGTGCGGAAAACAATCCTGCATTTTTAACTACTGGTATAGCGCAACGCATACTTGCCAGTTGGTTCAATTCTTTTTGATCTAAAAACTCACGATGAGTCTCTTCCTCTTTTATGCAATCCAATCTTGCATTTAAGTCCACTTGCAAATGACCATCTTTATAGGCCTGTTTCAATATCACCTTAAACTTGTCAAAATAGGATTTAGCAGAATTAATAGATAAAGTTTGCTTATCAGATTTTCTGCTGGGTGTATTCAACAAATATTCTTTGAAATCCTCACACACAGATTCATTCAATTGCTCAAACGGTAATGATTCTCCCTGAAGAAAATCTTTGTAGTACAAAAAGGCAGATTGCCAGTTATGAACATTAGTTCCATTTCGTTTTAAGGCAAGCTTTTCAAAATATTGAATAGTACATACCTCCGACATTCTTTTTTGATGTAGCAGTCGCTTCTCAAATTCATTGTACACCTCCGGCTTGTTAAGGATATTTTGACGCTTGTGTCTGATGTCCTCTGCAATCTCAATGGTGTCCTTATTATTGGCTCTTTCTGAGGGTGTTTTAGGACTTTGCCATATATATTGACCCAAGAACTCCCTCCTGGTCATTTGACCCGTATAGATGTTCTCAATAGCAGGATAAAAATCAAGGTATAAACTCAACCTACCCTTAGATATTTTTTTCTTGCGGAGTGTAACTTTAATTCCCATTACTTTTCCTTTTTAAATAAATCTTCAATGGCTTCTTTTTTTACAAAGGTTTTGCCACCCAGTTTTGCAGAAGGCAACTCTCCCCTTTCAATTATTCGGTAAAAAGTTCTTTTACTCATTCCAAATATTTGCGATAAATCCTCTATGGTGTAATAAGCCTTCATCATCGTTTCCAATACAGGTGTAATTTTTATAATAGCAGTTTCAACATTACTTTGACTCATTTTGATTTCTTTCAACCGCTGTTTATATGCAGCATTATTACACCTATGAGAACAAAAACGAGTAGTTGTTGTCTTTGCAACAAAATCATCCTTGCATTGCTCGCAAACCCTGGTTATTTCTATATTCGAACTCATAATTTATCTATTTTATCCTTAATTTAGTGTACAATTTAAGACAATTAAAGACATATTGTGTCAAATTGTGACAATATATTTTTATACCTTCTTTGTAAATATCACTAATTTCACCAAAGGTACAAATAAGGTACAAATATTACCCAAAAATGCAAAAAAATAAATTTTCTGGACAAAAATGATTAAATGACAAAACCCTTACTAAGTAAGGGTTTCAATGTGTTTTTTGGCTGTTTTTTAGGTGGTTGTTTTTGCCACTTACTTTCCAATACAAAACTTACTAAAAATATAATCCAATTTATCTTCATTGGTAACTTCTCCGGTTATTTCTCCAAGGTGAAATAGACAAGTGCGTATTTCAATCGCTAATAAATCTCCAGGAATGTTTTGATTCAAGTCATCCTTGACATTTGCAAGCGAAGACTGAATTTGCAATAGTTCCTGTAAATGTCTGGTATTGGTAACGATGGTGTTATCTGTATTGATAGTTTCGTGAACAGCAAGTTGATATATTTTATCTTTTAGTTGATCTATTCCGAAATTACTTTTTGCAGAAATAAAAATAATTTCATTTTGAGTATCAAAGCTATTTGAATGAGCTAGATCAGATTTGTTGGCAACAAGTACATATTGTATTTGTTTTTCCTTAAAAAATTTCTCCTGATTTTTAAGATCTGCTGAAGTTTCTGTATTTGCGTCAAAAAGGTAGAGAACCAAATCAGCAGCGTTCATTTTTTCAATACTTTTTTCTATACCAATATTTTCAATGGTGTCTTTACTATGACTTCTGATTCCTGCGGTATCAATCAATCTAAAAACAATTCCGTTGATATTAATTGTCTCTTCTATAGTATCTCTCGTAGTTCCAGCAATTTCACTAACTATTGCACGTTCTTCATTCAACAGACAATTCAATAAAGTGGATTTACCTGCATTCGGTTTACCAATAATTGCAACACTAACTCCGTTTTTAATAACATTACCCAACTGAAAAGAATCAATCAAGTCTTTTACAGTTTGCTGTGTTTTGTTTATTAACGAATAAAATTTTGTTCGGTCGGCAAATTCCACATCTTCAGTTACAAAATCAAGTTCCAGTTCAATTAATGAAGCAAACTGTATCAATTCCTCACGAATTTCTTTAAGTTGAAAAGAAAATCCCCCACGAATGTTATGCAAAGCAGTTTTTTGAGATGCTTTTGTATTTGATAAAATCAAATCAGCAACAGACTCTGCCTGTGTTAAGTCCAATTTACCGTTTAAAAAAGACCTTTGAGTAAACTCTCCCGGCTTTGCCAATCTCGCACCATACTTGATGCATGCATTTATAATTTGTTGTTGTATGTAAGGACTACCATGGCCACTGATTTCAATCGTATCTTCTCCTGTATAACTTTTAGGGCCTCTAAAAAGAGATAGCACCACTTCATCAATTACCTCTTTGCCATCCTTTAATAAACCTACATGAATGGTATGAGATGATTGTTCTGTTATTTTTTTTGAAGGAAAAAGGGCTGAAACAATTTCGAAAGATTGCATACCACTCAGCCTGATTACTCCAATAGCAGCAACACCAGGTGCTGTAGCCAACGCTACAATTGTATCATCCCAACCTGACAGTTTATTGTTCATGATTTACAAAGATACCTAAAGAGAATTAAAGTATTAAAGACCGATAATTTGAAGGCGTTACCTGTAAATCATAAATGGTATAAATTAAAAAACCTCCCATAATGTATGAGAGGTTTAAAATAAATTTTAAAATTCCATTACTCTTGAACCACCCATGTAATTGGCTGGCGTTTGTATGCAGTAACGTTTCTACCATTTTGTATTGCCGGTGTCCACTTTCCTGATTTTTTTATTGCTCTAACCGATTCTTGTTCCATTCCATACCCATGATTTGTTTCAGCCTGAACGTCACTTATACTTCCATCTTTTGAAACTATAAATCTAACAATAACTGTATACATTCCAGCTGGGGCGCCTTCATTTCCAGGAACACCTGCATCCAGATTGTTTGATAAGTATCTTCTCCAACCTGGGTCACCTCCTGCATAAGCTGCATCAACTTCTACTTTCGTAAAAATCTTGTTTTCATCATCATCCTTCGGTAATTCACTATTGGTTGATTCTACAGGTGCTTGTACCACTTGTTCTTTTACATCACTCTCTACAGTTTTTGTACTGATGACCTGATCTTCCTTGATTTCCTCAATTTTCTCATCAGGTTTAACTTCCTCATCTTTAACAATTTTTGGAGGAGTAAATTTCACTTGATTTACCTCTGGTGGCGGTGGTGCTTTTGGTGGTGGTGGAGGTGGTGGCGGAGGTGGTGGCGGTTCGTTTTTTATTTCAGCCATTTGCGTGTCCACCACATCAATGGAACTGCTTTCACTGTATTTTTTCAATACATTCGCCAACACAGAACCGAGAAAAATTAGCAATAACAAAGCAGCTGTAAAAATGAGTGCTTTAGTCAACCTTTTATTGTATGTTTTTCTTAACTCATATGCGCCGTATGATTTATTTCTACCATCAAAAATGATGTCGATTAAATCAGCATTTAAAATTTTGTTTACTTCCATAAAATCAGTTTATCTGTTTAGATTCAGTTTTCAACTGAATTCCACAACACAATCAATTTATTTAATTCCGTTAGCATCTTCTGTTTTTTTAATCAGAAGTTCTTCAGTTGCTGTAATATCAACCTCTGCGTAATGCCCTGGAGGCACAGCGCAAATGCTCATTTCATCAAGAATGTCAATTGCATTTTTAAAAGTTGAGCTTTTGTCCGACTTGATTATATACATCAAATCACCAATGGGCGTCTTCTTCTTCATCTCAACAATCAGATCCCTTACTTGTTTGAAAGTGGTGCTCTTGAACTGTTCGCTCAATTTATTTTCGTCCAATTGCCCGTAATAATAATATACCTGATCTGCTTTTCCCAATAATATAGTCATAGCACCAGAATTCTTTACTTGCATTTGCTTGGTAGGGTCGTCATCTTTTGGTTCATTCATATTCATTGCCGTAGATTGACTCATGGTAGTAGTGAATACGAAAAAAGTTATTAGCAAAAACCCAAGATCAACCATAGGAGTTAAATCTACTCTGGTTGATAATTTTTTCCCCTTTTTAACGCCAGGTCCTTTCTTATGACCGCCACCCGACGAGGTGTCCATTTCTGCCATGTCGAAAAAATTATTTGATTAATTAATTGGCTTTCGGAGGATTTAAATATAATTCAGAACCAACCGGTACTGATTCTCCGCTGGTAACAATTCTGAATTTGTAAATCTCGTTTTTCTTGAAAGCCTGTTTGATATTTTTGAAAACCGGATAAAGGGTTGATTGATCGCCTTTAACCAGTAACATTTCCTGTAATTTTCGCTGATCGGTACCTGCATAAACATTGGTAATACTTCTCATCCAATCTACCATTTCATTATTAGTGGTGTCCGTTGGTATACCGGGAAGTTTATTTGCCGGAGTTTCGACTGTCAAACTTAATGAGCTCTTTATTTGATTTAGAGGCAACCCTATAAAAGGTGATTTTTCCCATTTTTTCAACTCAGCTGCAGAAAGATTTAATCCTTTGGCAGTATTTATATTATTTAGGATTTCAGCTTTTTTGGTATCATCACCCATCATCAAGAAAGCTCTTCCGTCTTTTGTCATTGTAATCAAGATTGATTTATCCGGAGCTGCTTTAGAAGATACTGATGCCGGCGGAGTTACAGTAAGCACTTCCGGGGGTTTTTGCTTTGTTGCCAATATAAAGAACGACAACAACAAAAACGCCACGTCACACATCGCTGTCATGTCGATGGTGGTGCTTTTACGCGGTATTTTAACTTTGGGCATACTTTAATGATTTGAAATTTACTTTTATTATTTACTCGATATTATACACCCGACAATTATTTGTACAATGATGCGAATGACTGAGTCAAAGTAAATCCTGATTCATCAATGCCATAAGTAATGCCATCAATTTTGGTGGTAAAAATATTGTAGAAAACAATGGCAAATGCTGATGTACCGATACCCAACGCTGTATTATAAAGTGCCTCGGAAATACCTACAGAAAGTTTGCTTGCAGCAGCACCACCGCCACTATCTTCACCAAGGGCAGAGAATGAACGAATCATACCCAATACTGTACCCAATAATCCCATCAAGGTAGCAATAGATGCTATAGTAGAGAGAAATACGAGGTTCTTTTCCAACATTGGTAATTCAAGTGAAGTAGCTTCTTCCACTTCTTTCTGAATAGCCATTATTTTTTGCTCGGTACTCAATGTGTTGTTGTTCACCATCTCTTTGTAACGATGTAAACCTGCCTTCATCACATTACCAACAGATCCTTTTTGTTTGTCGCATTCTGCAACGGCAGCATCTATATTTTTATTGGCTAAATGAAACTGAACCTTGCGAACAAAATCGGCGTTGCTTCCTGTTCCGCTGGCTTTTTGAATCGTCATAAATCTTTCAACAACGAAAGTAATCATGGTTAACAATGTTCCAATCAAAATTGGTACGATGATTCCTCCAAGATACATTTTACTCAAGGCAGTCTTTGGAGCTTCTCTTTCAGGCCAAAATCCACCATTTTCTCCTCCAACCGCGAAATTAGAGCCTGCACCCAAAATAAATCTCCAAATTATATATCCGGCCAATACACACACAACTGGGGCCAATAATGAAATCATGTTTCCGGATTTGTTTTCTTGAGCTGATTTTGCAGTTTTACTTTGTTCTGCCATAACAATCTGTTTTTAATTGGTTAAGATAATTTTTTGTTCTTTAATAAAGTGATTTTTTTGCAATTTACATATCATTCTTCACTCAATGTCTTGCAATGAAGCGACAAGTTAATAAATTATTTGTAAGGAAGTATTTGTAAAAAAAAAATTTTAAAACTTTTATGTTTTTAGTGGATTTTTTGGGGAAATTATTATTCGTAACGCAAAGCCACGATTGGATCAAGTTTAGAGGCCTTCATTGCAGGATATAAGCCTGCGATCAGACCGACTGCAAAACAAACAAAGATTCCAGAAATAACCCAACCCCAAGGTATAACAAATCCCGTATGCAATAAAAGAGCTACTAGATTTCCAAGAAGCACACCTGATATTATGCCAGCAACCGCTCCCATTAAACTTATAATTACTGATTCGAACAGGAATTGAGAGCGAATTGTAACCCCTGTTGCCCCCAAAGCTTTTGCTAGTCCTATTTCTTTTGTGCGTTCGTTTACTGCAACCAACATAATATTCATTAAACCAATGGCAGCCCCGATTAAAGTGATAAAGGCAATTCCAATGGTGCCTTTTTCCAGGAAACCCAAATTTGTAAGTAAACTCTCGGCAATACTATCGCTTTTATCAATATAAAAATTATCTGCATCTCTCACTGTCAATTTTCTGATTGGCCTGAATACAGCTGTAGCTTCTCCTATTGCAACATTCATTTTCTTCAGATCATTTACTTTTACCGCTAAATTGTAGGTTACATTTTGACTCGCAAAAATCCTTCTGACATTATTGAAAGGTGTAATTACTACTTTACTTGTATTAAAAAATGCGCTGGAACTTTTCTCACCCAATACAGCAATGACTCTGTATGGTATGTGATCTACTCTTATCAAAGCATCAATGGCTTTAGCCGGATTATCCGAAAAAAGTTTAGTCGCTACTCCACTCCCAATCATACATACATTGACCCCGGCGTTTATTTCCGTTGAGGTGAAATTTCTACCAATGGCAATTGCATACCCATTTAAATCAAGGTAATTCTCATCTCCACCATAGATATTTATTTCAGGGTTTGTTTTGGATTGATTGGTATTAACCACCACACCGGCAGGACCTCTTAAAGCAACACCTACAATTGATCCAGGGAATTCAAAGCGTTTCTTAAAGGTAATGGCTTCCTCATAACTGATTGGGATACCCAAGTTAGAATTTCTCTCATTCAGCGCTTTTTTTGTTGACTTAGCAGCACTTGCCCTGTTCCTATGTCCAAAATTAAAACTTCGTTCTTTGAACCTTATGCTGAATGCATTGGAGCCCATTGTTGAGAAGCTATTGGTCAAGCTGTTACTTGCTGCCTGTATAGCTGTGATTATTAGAATCAATGCAAATATCCCCAATGCAATAATGATAACGGTAATGGCTGTACGCAATTTATTACCCTTGATGTTTTTCCACGATAAAGCTAATATATCTGCATAAGTCATAATCCTGAAATTATTTCAAAGTTACTCAATGATATTAGTTTTATTCGAAGCGAATTGAATAAGTATAGGAAATAGAAATCATCTGTACATCCAACCAATTACAATTTCAGGATAAATTCCAATAATTGAAATCAGAATTGCAATTACGATCAGCATTATTTTAAATTGTGAGGAAATAGAATGTATAACTGTTACTGATGGCTGAGATGATTCTTTGAAATACATTGCCTGAATAACCCTGAAATAATAATAAGCACTAATTGCAGCAAACAATACAGCCACTATAACTAACCAGAACTGATGACCATTATCAACCGCCGCCATTAGCATAAAAAACTTGCTTTGAAATCCGGCAGTTAAAGGAACCCCTGTCAAGGAAAGCAAGCATACTGTAGCTACAAAAGCAAGGAGGGGTTGTTGTTTTGCCAGTCCATTAAACCCATCTATAGTGAAATCCTCCATTTTAGTAAGGATTCCAAATAATCCTATGGTTGCAAGACTATATGCTGCGGTATATAATAGGATACCTTCTTTCGCCTTATCATTTAGTGCAAACAATGCCAATAACATAAATCCAGCTTGGGCAATACTAGAATATGCCAGCATTCTTTTTACGCTTTGTTGAAAAACTGCGGTTACGTTTCCTATCAACAAAGTTGAAACAGTAATTATTACAATTAGTTTTTGCCATTGATCGTGCATTGTTCCAAAAGAGTGTTCAAACAATCTGATAAATGCAAAGAACCCTGCGGCTTTTACAATTGTGCTCATAAAAGATGTAAATACAGTGGGGGCGCCATCGTACACATCAGGAGTCCAAAAATGAAATGGTGCTGCTGAAACCTTGAAAGATAAAGACACCAGCATAAACAATAATCCAAGTGCAATCATAACAGGCATTTGACCGGAACCTAACTGAATCTTATCAATAAAAAATGAACCATTGGGATTTCCTCCGTAAACAAAAGCAATTCCCATCAACATGATTCCTGTTGAAAAAGCACCCATTAAAAAATACTTAAGCGCGGCTTCATTACTTTTTAAATTTCTTTTTTCGCTTCCGGTTAAAATATAAAGTGGTATTGACATTATCTCTATCCCAATGAAAAACATCAGTAAAGTATTGAATGTTGCTACAATGGACACACCACACAAAACGAAGAAAATTAATGCAAAGTATTCCCCTGCATGAGGTCCAACCTTTTCAATCTCAGTTCCTGACAATAAAAAATAAACCATGGTGCATAAAAAAGCCACGTCAATAAACAGCAGATTGTATTTTTCAAATCGCAACATATCGTGTATGTTGATGTGAACAATGGGTTTTGCTATTGAAAACTCTGCTGTATTGGCAATAACTGCAATCAATAATCCAATTATAGCGAGATACTTAGGGATGGATTTGTTTTTAAAAAACACCCCGGAAAACATCATCACTACACCCCATATAGCCGTTAATATAATTGCGTTCATGTGTGTATTTTGTTTTTTATTCTATGGAATATTTGAACAGTCTAACGTTAAATTAATTCTATCGTTACTATCCGAAAATTTCTGTGCTTTTTGTTATTTTACTCTCACTAATAAATTATTAACTGCGTCTTTTGTCAACTCTATCAATGGTTGCGGATATACTCCGATAAAAAAGATTATCCCAACAATAATCATCAACACAATTTTTTCATTTAATGAAATATCTTTTACTTCAGCAGTTACGGCATTTGTGCTGCCAAAAAACACCTTTTGAATCATATTCAATGTGTAGACAGCTGAAAGAATTATACCTAACCCTGCTATAGCAGCAAACCATTTGTTATTATTATACAATCCGCTGAACATCAAAAATTCTCCCGTAAATGCGTTGGTTAATGGAAGGGCGATGTTTGCAAATGCTATGATAACAAGAAAAATTGTCAATACTGGTGCTGTTGAGGCAAGTCCGCTCAATTGAGAAATCTTTTTAACTCCTGTTTGTCTTTCAATTATCTCAACCACAATCCACATACCTACAATATTGATACCGTGATTAAACATTTGAATCAACGCTCCCTGAACAGCAATTTGATTCATTGCAAAAATAGCAGCGCACATTAAACCTATATGAGCAATAGATGAATAGGCAATCAGCTTTTTTATGTTGTCCTGCATCATAGCAATGCAACTTGCATACACTACACCTATTATAGAAAGAATGATAACAATGTTCTTGTAATGAATAACGCCCGATGGGAAAACTGGCATTAGCCAACGCAATAAACCGAATAGCCCCATTTTTACCATAACACCACTCAATATCATTGTTACTGATGTTGGAGATTGATCATAAGCATCGGGTTGCCATGTATGAAAAGGAAATATGGGCATTTTGATTGCAAATGCAATAAAAAACAACACGAACAACCAATTTTGTTCAGTAGCAGATAGATTAGCATTGTAAAAAGATACCAATGAAAATGAATGATTGACAATAACTCCGTCTTCAAATCCTTTTGTGCCTGTATGCAGATAAACATAAATAATACCAATCAGCATCAACAAAGAACCTGCAAAAGTGTATACAAAAAACTTGAATGTTGCCTGAATCCTAGATTCTCCTCCCCACTTGCTACATAAAAAATAAACGGGTATCAATGCCAACTCCCAGAAAAAATAAAATGTCAAAGCGTCCAAAGCCATAAATACACCCATTAATCCTGCCTGTGTGAGCATGATCAATCCAAAATAAGAAGCAGCATTTTTTATGGTTGTTTTAGATGTTGCAATTAATATGAGAGGAAATACAGTTGCCGTAAGCAAGGTTAGCATTCTACCTGTACTGTCTAATCCGATATAATAGTTTGCTCCAAGGTATTTGAGCCAAATGTAATTTACATTATTGTAGTTCAAATACTTTGTATCATTAGTAAAGAACAATGTAGCTATTGAAACACCTAAAATCAATAGTGAAAAAACAATAGCCGTTAATCTGGCGCTTTTTTCTTCTTTAGCAAAAAAGCAAAAGAATCCTGCTAATAACGGCAGCCATATCAGTAAGTCTGGAAATGTAAAATAGTTACCCAATGTATTATATTTTTATAGAAACAATTGTATGAAAAAAAGTATCAACATTCCAATCACCATCAACAAAACATAAGCACCAACTTGTCCACTTTGCAACCACCTCATTTGTCTGCTTCCGTAATTAATCAGTTTTCCTAAACCATTTACAGCACCATCAATTATTTTAGACTCAACTATTTTATTGAGAAATCCTGCGACATTTTGTAATGGGCGAACAATTAATAGCTGGTATATATCATCTACATACCATTTGTTTTGAAGTATTTTTCCAAATCCTTTTGCATCAGCTTCAATTTTATAATTTCTGAATTTTAACCAAGAAAATAATATTGAAATCAACACAAGAAAAGTTGATACCACCATCAGCGTATATTCGGTACCGTGAGTAAGATGATGTTCGGCGGATTTAACTACTGGTGTTAAGTATAAAGCCAGTTCATGATGGCCTCCTAGAGCTTCGGGCACACCCACATATCCTCCTACGATGCTTAAAACAGCCAAGATTATCAAAGGGATTGTCATGGCTTTGGGGCTTTCATGCAAGTGATGTTCTTGATCGTGAGTGCCACGGAATGACCCTGTGAATGTTACAATGTATAGTCTAAACATGTAAAACGCAGTTAGTAAAGCTGCAAACAGAGCAAGTGAGTATAACACTACATTATGACTAAAGACACCTGATAAAATTTCATCTTTAGAGAAGAATCCGGAAAACCCAGGAATGCCAGAAATAGCGAGGCATCCAATAAAGAAAGTAATGCTAGTGATTTTCATGTGTTTATGCAGCCCCCCCATTTTCCTTATGTCTTGTTCTCCTCCCATTGCGTGGATCACACTTCCACTTCCAAGGAACATCAATGCCTTAAAAAAAGCATGTGTCATCACATGGAAAATAGCTGCCACATAGTTTCCTGTTCCGAGGGCAAGAAACATGAATCCCAATTGACTAACAGTGGAATAAGCCAACACTTTTTTAATGTCATTTTGTTTAATGGCAATGGATGCAGCAAGAAGTGCTGTCGCCAATCCAATAACAGTTATTACCGTTTGTGTTAGTGGTGCCAATGAGAACAATGCGTTACTTCTTGCAATCATATATATACCTGCAGTAACCATTGTTGCCGCATGTATCAATGCGCTCACAGGAGTAGGGCCCGCCATAGCATCGGGAAGCCAAGTATACAATGGTATTTGAGCGCTTTTACCAGTTGCTCCTACAAACATCAGTAAAGTAATTCCTGTGATATCTTTTATAGACAATTTAGCGAGACTTGCGGAACTGAAGACTTCATCAAACTGCAAGGTGCCGACTTTTGCAATCAACCAAAACAACGCCAATAAAAACCCAAGGTCTCCGATCCTGTTCATTACAAATGCCTTTTTTGCTGCGTCAGTGTAATCAGTATTTCTAAACCAGTAGCCAATTAATAAATATGAACACAATCCAACCCCTTCCCATCCGATAAACATTATCAAATAATTTCCTCCCATCACAAGCAGCAACATGGAGAAAACGAATAGGTTTAGGTAAGCAAAATATTTTGCAAAATCTTTACCATCTTCATAATGCATATAGGCAGTTGAGTACACATGAATCAAAAATCCTACACCGGTAATAATCAGTAAAAACAAGGAAGACAGTTGATCAATTTTAAAATCAAAAGCAACTTTAAATTTACTCAATTCTAGAAAATTGAAGTAATGTAAGCTGGCTGTTGTTCCACTTTTAACTTGCATAAAAACAAGCATACTCAAAACAAATGAGGCTAATACAACTGCACTTCCAATTATGCCGGATAGGTTCTTAGATAGTGATTTTCTCCCCAATCCATTTATCACAAAACCCACCAATGGAAGTAAAGGAATCAACCATACCAATTGTAAAATATTATTCATAAATGTTTCAACAAAGCAGAGATTATTAACTCTGATTATTTTAAATTAGTTTTTCAATCTGTTTAAAAAATTCACATCTACCGTATGAACATTTCTGTACATCATAACAATAATAGCTAACCCAACACTTACTTCGGCTGCAGCCACCACCATTATAAAGAAAACAAAAATCTGAGCATCACTTGCAAAAGTAGGGGACAATTTTGCCGTATTACTTATTGCATGCATTTTGGAAAAAGCCACCAATAATAAATTAACCGCATTCAACATCAATTCTACACACATGAAAATAACAATCGCGTTTCTGCGCACCAGCACACCGATAATACCAATGGTAAATAATGTTAGTGACAAAACGATGTATGCTTTAATATCCATAAATTAAAATGTTCGTTTATTATTTTTTATTTTCTACTGCTTCATCTTTTTTACCTATCACCACTGCGCCAATCATAGCACTTAAGAAAAGTACACTGCTTATTTCAAAAGGCAACACATAGTTTTTAAAAAGATTAAGGCCCAAAGATTTTATCAAACCTTCATTTCCGGTTTTCATTTCAACCAGTTGCTCCACATCAATTTTCATAATGGCTGACAATATTATCAACAAAAGCGTACCTCCTGAAATAATCCCGATTAATTGCAATCGATAATTTTTTATAGGTTCTGTTTCTGCATTCAAGTTCATCAGCATTACAACAAATAAAAATAATACCATAATAGCTCCGGCATAAACTATGATATTTACAATAGCAAGAAACTGTGCATTCAATAAAATGTAATGTCCGGAGATGGCAAAGAATACTACTATAAGCCATAACACACTATGGACTGGACTTTTGCTTGCAATCATCATTGCTGCACTGCCCACCGCCATAACTGATAATAAAATAAAAACGAGTGTTGTGATATTCATTTGATTCTTTTAATTAATCGTTTCTCTTTTAGGTCTGTTTCCTAATGCTTTACTGTATGCTTCCGGATTTTCAGTAGGATGCGGTATCAATAAATCATTCTTGCTGTATATGAATTGTTTTCTTTGATAATCGGCAGGTGTAAAGGTCTCGCTCAGATAAATAGCATCTTTTGGACAAGCTTCTTCACACAAACCACAAAAAATACAGCGCAGCATGTTTATCTCATATTTAGCAGCGTATTTTTCTTCTTTATACAAATGCTCTTCTCCGGGCATTCTTTCAGCAGCTTCCATTGTAATGGCTTCTGCTGGACAAGCAACTGCGCATAACCCACATGCTGTACAGTTTTCTCTACCTTCTTCATCACGATTCAATATTTGTAATCCGCGAAATACAGGGCTGAAAGGCCTTTGTTTTTCGGGATAATTGATGGTTGGTTTCTTTTTAAAAATATGACTGAATGTAATCATCATACCTTTAAAAATAGCAGGCAAGTATAAACGCTCCATGAAAGTCAATGGCTTGCGGTTTACCTGTTTTACTTTATTAGTTAGTGCGTTCATCTTTAATATTAAATTAAAAAGTCAAAATTCAAAAAATCACTTTTTGCTTTTTACTTTTTTTATTTTTTACTTTTTAAAAACACCCCACGGTTAAAACCGTGGGCTACGTCAATTACTTAAAATATAAAATCACTCCTCCTGTTACCAACATGTTGAACAATGCCAATGGAATCAATATTCTCCAACCAAGATGCATCAACTGATCATATCTGAATCTTGGTATTGTCCATCTAACCCACATAAATAAGAAAATAAAACAAATCGCTTTAGCCATCAAAGCAGCAATACCCACCAATGCAGCAATGTTTGGAGAAAGCAATGATTCATTCACAAATGGCATATCATAGCCCCCAAAAAAAAGTGTTGCCATGATTACGCTACTGATAAACATATTAATGTACTCTGCAAAAAGAAAAAATCCCAATTTCATGGAAGAATATTCAGTATGGTATCCTCCAATCAATTCGTTTTCTGCTTCTGGTAAATCAAACGGAGTTCTATTGCACTCTGCAAATGCACAAATAAGAAATATCAAAAAGCCCAATGGCTGATAGATTACATTCCAGTGTCCTGCTTGTTGTTGAACAACCATTTCTTTCAAGCTAAGCGTGCCAGTTACCATCAATAAAGCAATCATGGAAATTCCCATTGCCAATTCATAGCTGATAATTTGCGAAGCGGCTCTCAATCCTCCGAGTAATGAAAACTTATTGTTGCTTGCCCAGGAACCAATCATAATGCCATACACCCCCAAACTCACCACTCCGAACACATACAGTATTCCGATATTGATATCTGCAATTTGTAAATTGATATTGCGACCGAATAATTCAATTTTGTTTCCCCAAGGAATCACTGCACTTGTCATCATGGCTGTCATCATAGCCAAAGCAGGGCCAAGTATGAATAAAAATTTAGAAGAAAAATTAGGAATGATTTCTTCTTTAAAGAAAAGCTTAAGTCCATCTGCCAAAGGCTGTAACAATCCAAATGGTCCAGCTCTGTTAGGACCTCTTCTATCCTGTAAAATAGCAGCTACTTTTCTTTCAGCAAAAGTTGTGTACATAGCAATAACCAATGAAGCAGAAATCACCACAACAATCAATATCAACTTTTCAATCACCAAACCAATGTCTATAGTTAGTAACATCATTTTATTTTTTAAAATCGCTTGAATGAGCCGATCTGTTTAAATCGCTTAAATGAACAGTAGGATTGTTGACTTCACTTACGCTGTGAATATCCATGAGTAATTTAGGTTCAACACCATGCATTACTTCTTTTATTGTTTCTTTAGGCATCTCTAAAGTCTTATACTTATTAGTTCCAATCACTGAATGACGACTGATGTTACTCAATCCTTCAATTGTCCATGATTCTGTCTTCTTTGTTTCAAATCTGCATGTATTGCAAATCCAACCCGTTTTTCCATCAAAACTTTTTACTTCACCCCATTCATCTTTTCTTGCAGTTACCCTGAATACTTCATCTCCACGCAACCAAAGCGTTGCCTTTCCACAACAACCTGGTGTAGTACAATTTCTATGCGCATCAACCGGCTTTGTAAACCATACCCTGTTTTTGAAACGGAAAGTTTTGTCTGTTAAAGCGCCAACTGGGCAGACATCAATCATGTTGCCACTGAAATCATTATCAATAGCTTTGGAAATATAAGTTGAAATAGCTGCATGGTCTCCTCTGTCTATAATACCATGAACTCTTTTGTCTGTGATTTGATCAGCAACATAGGTACAGCGATAACATAAAATACACCTTGTCATGTGTAATTGTATGTAAGGGCCTATATCTTCTCTTTTAAATGTTCTTCTTGCAAACTGATATCTAGTACTTGCTTTACCATGCTCATATCCGAGGTCCTGCAAATGGCACTCTCCTGCCTGATCACATACAGGACAATCCAAGGGATGATTCAACAACAAAAATTCAACTACGCCATTTCTGGCATCGGTCACTTTTTCGCTGGTAATATTTTTAACTACCATGCCATCCATTACGTTTGTTCTGCAACTCGCAACTAACTTTGGCATCGGCCTTGGGTCAGCAGTTGAGCCTGCGGCAACCTCCACCAAACACGTGCGGCATTTACCGCCACTTCCTTCCAACTTGCTATAGTAGCACATGGCGGGGGGGGTAACGTCGCCGCCTATACGCCTTGCGGCATGTAAGATTGTAGTACCGGGCTCAACGTCGATGGTGATGTTGTCGATGGTAATTTTTATTGTTTTTATTTCTTCGGACATATATTTTAAGTCAAAAATCAAAAGTTAAAAGTCAAAAATCAAAGGTTAAAAATCATCTTTAATCCTTTGAATTTAAAATTATCGAAGCTATTATTTTTGAAATCTCTTCTGCTTCAATAATAATCCTATCAATTTCTACTTTAGAAACCTTCATTGTATCTCTTATCAAGCAAAGCCAATATTTGGTTTCATTAGCAGATTTTAAAGCAATTATCAAGAACTTAATCCAATCTTTTTTGCTACTACCAGATGCACCTTCTATCAGATTTGCTCCAATGGAAGTTGAGCTCCTTACTAGCTGATCAAACAATGAATAAAATACCTTTTCATATTTGGAAGAATTGACAAATTCTATCACTGATTTTGAAAAATAGAAAGCCCTGTGTTTAATATTGTAGGGCTTATACTCCTCTTCAATCAAGTTGGCATCAATCCAATCATCCTCCATTTTTATTTTTTTACTTTTAAGTTTTGGATTTACACAGGTACATGTATCGGATCTGCGTAATGCCTTAATCCAAAATTTTCAGTCAAGCATTTATCGGGATTATTTACATGCCACTCAAACTCATCACGAAAATGTCTGATAGCTGCTGCAACAGGCCAAGCCGCTGCATCGCCTAAAGGACAAATTGTATTCCCCTCAATTTTTCTTTGAATATCCCACAACAAATCAATATCACTCATCTTTCCCTTTCCTTTCTCAATACTCAATAATATTTTTTCCATCCATCCTGTTCCTTCTCTACAAGGACTGCACTGTCCACAACTTTCATGTCGATAGAATCTTGCCAATGTATACGTATGCTTTACGATGCATTGATCTTCATCTAGAACAATAAAGCCTCCTGAACCCATCATACTTCCAGTTGCAAAACCTCCGTCACTAAGGCTTTCATAATTCATCAAACGCTTTTCTCCTTTGGCGGTGGTTAACAATAAATTAGCCGGCAGAATAGGCACCGAAGAACCTCCCGGAATGCAAGCCTTTAATTTTTTTCCATTGGGTATACCTCCGCAATATTCATCGCTGTAGATAAATTCTTCCACAGAAATCGTCATGTCAATTTCATAAATGCCAGGCTTATTGATATTGCCACATGCAGAAATTAATTTTGTTCCAGTTGATTTGCCTATTCCAATTTTAGCATATTCTTCAGCACCTTCATTGATGATTGGCACAACAGCAGCTAAAGTTTCTACATTATTCACAACTGTTGGACACCCCCATAAACCCTTGATGGCAGGGAAAGGTGGTTTTATTCTGGGATTCCCTCTTTTACCTTCTAAGGATTCTAACAAAGCGGTTTCTTCTCCACAGATATAAGCGCCCGCACCGCGTTGAACATACATTTCACAATCAAATCCGCTGCCTTGGATATTTTTACCTAACCATCCATTTTGTTTAGCTTCAGCTATCGCTTCTTCTAAAATATCGGTAATCCAATCGTATTCACCTCTGATATATATATAAATGTTGTTACTTCCAAGAGCGTAGGAAGCAACTATCATTCCTTCTATTAAAATATGAGGAATGAATTCCATTAAATATCTGTCCTTAAAAGTACCTGGTTCACTTTCATCAGCATTACATACAAGGTAACGTGGAACGCCATCTGGCTTTGCTAAAAAACTCCATTTCATTCCCGTAGGGAAACCCGCACCGCCTCGACCTCTAAGACCACTTTTCTTTACTTCTTCGACAATATCATTTGGCTGCATTTTCAACGCCTTCTCTACACTACGATAACCGCCTTCACGACGATACACATCATAATGTCTGATGCCTTCTACATGCGCTTTTTCTAATAATAATTTTCTGCTCATTGTATTAATTCGCTTTAGCTCTGCATTCATCAATGATTGCATCCACTTTTTCTTTTGTCAAATGTTCGCGATAAATTTTTCCCAACTGCATCATAGGAGCATATCCACATGCCCCTAAGCATTCAACAGTTTTTAAAGTAAACATTCCGTCAATGGTTGTTTCACCAACGCCAATGTTTAGCTTTTGTTTGATATATTCTATAATATTATCACTTCCATTTAGCATGCACGGTCCTGTTTGACAAACCTCAAACACATGTTTTCCAACCGGCTTTAAATTATACATGCTGTAAAAACTTGCTACTTCATACACTTCAATTGGCTCTATGTTTAATATACTTGCAACATAATCCATTACCGGCACATCCAACCATCCTCCAAATTCAACTTGTGCCAGATGAAGTACAGGCAACAAAGCACTTTTCTGCTTTTCTGGAGGATAACGAGCAATGATTTCTTTTACTTTAATTAAACTTGCCTCTTTAAATTGTATCATTTTATTCAATTCAAAAGTTAAATTTCAAAACGATATTATTCATCAAAAAACAGAAATGAACAAACGGGTTTTTGATTTTTACTTTTTATTTTTCACTTATTAATTTTTATTTTTTACGCATCCAACTCTCCGGCTATCAAATTCAAGCTACTCATGGTAATTACGGCATCACTCAACATTCCTCCTTTAATTAATTCAGGGTACGCCTGATAATAAATAAAGCAAGGGCGACGGAAGTGCAATCTGTAAGGCGTTCTACCCCCATCACTGATTAAATAATAACCCAATTCACCATTGGCTCCTTCAACAGCATTATACACTTCACCGGCAGGCATTTCGGTTTCACCCATGATTATTTTGAAATGATAAATCAATGCTTCCATTTTAGTGTACACATCTTTCTTTTCGGGAAGATAAAAGGCCGGAACATCAGCATGAAATACTTCAGCCTCAGCACCTTTGAACTCCTGTACTTTTTGATATGCTTGCTTAATGATGTCTAAACTTTGCCACATTTCTTCATTGCGAACAAGGAAGCGATCATAGCAATCACCGGTAGTTCCAACGGGTACAGTAAATTCAAAATCATCATAACTGCTGTAAGGCGAATGTACTCTTACATCATAATCAATACCAGCTGCGCGTAAATTAGGGCCGGTAAATCCATAGTTCATAGCTCTTTCACCGGAAATTGGACCACAACCAATGGTGCGTTCCATAAAAATTCTGTTACGAGTAAATAAGTTTTCAAACTCTTTTAATTGAGCAGGATAACCTGTTTTATCATCTAAGAATTTTTCCAATTTTTCAAATGCAGCATTCGTAAAATTCCTTTCAAATCCTCCGATTCTACCAATATTGGTTGTTAATCTTGATCCGCAAACTTCCTCATAGATTTCATAAATCAATTCCCTAAACTGCATCACATAAAGGAACCCCGAATAAGCCCCACTATCTACACCCACTATTGAGTTGCAAATTAAATGATCTGAAATCCGGGCCAGCTCCATGATAATTACGCGCAAATAGTCAACTCTCTTTGGCGTTGCTACTCCCAGTAATTTTTCGCAAGTAAGATGCCAACCCATATTGTTGATGGGCGTTGAACAATAATTTAAGCGATCTGTAAGTGGTGTAATCTGATATAATGCCCTTCTTTCTGCAATTTTTTCAAATGCTCTGTGAATATATCCTACTGTAGAGGTAGCTTTCATGATACGCTCCCCATCCAATTCCAGGATATTCTGAAAAACACCATGAGTAGCCGGATGCGTAGGCCCCAGATTTAGAGTGGTCGTTTGCTTTTCAATGCTTCCCTCCGGTAAAAGAATATGGTCGTTCATAAATTTTTTATTTCAACATTTGAAGAACTGTTGGTTAATGCATAGTAAACAACTATTCTTCAAAAAATCTAATCCTTATCTTCCAAACATTTCATCATCTTTGTCAATCCTGGTTTGATCTTCCAAAGGAAACTCTTTTCTTAAAGGAAAATAATCCATCTCATCCACATTCAATATCCTTATTAAATTGGGATGTCCGACAAAATTGATTCCGAAAAAATCAAAGGTTTCTCTTTCCATAAAATTGGCAGATTGAAACAAAGCAGTTGCACTGAATATATCAGGATTCTGTATGTCTGTCAATACTTTGAATCGAATACGTATATTGTCTTTCCAATTGTGTAAATGATATACAACTGCAAGCTCAGCCCCTTTATTGTCGGGATAGTGAACAGCTTGCAAATCCGTTAAAAATGTAAAATTAAGTTCAGCATCATCATACAAAAATTGCAATACTTTCAGATTCAATTCTTTAGGTGCAGTAAAAGTAAGCATACCATAAGGCTCTTGCCAGCTGGTTAATACTTCACCGAATTTTTCAGTTAGTTTTTGTTGTATGGTTTGGTTTGTCAACATGATTTAATTAAAAGGTAAAAATTTAAAAGTCAAAAAAAACAGTTAATTAGTTAATTGACTTTTCGATTTTTATTGTATTCCATAACTGTTCATCAATTCTTTATATTGATCGCTGTTTCTTCTCCTCAATCCTTCTGCATTTACCAGCTCTTGTATCTTCATAAACCCATCTAGAATTGCTTCAGGTCTTGGAGGGCAACCCGGTACATAGACATCAACAGGAATGACTTGATCAATTCCTTGCAAAACAGAATAAGTATCGAAAATACCACCGCTGCTGGCACATGCGCCTACAGCTATTACCCATCTGGGCTCTGCCATCTGAACATATACTTGTTTTAAAACAGGCCCCATTTTTTTAGAAATGGTTCCCATTACCATCAGCAAATCACATTGTCTTGGAGAGAACCCTACTCTTTCTGAACCGAATCGGGCCAAGTCATAATGACTCGCCATCGTTGCCATAAATTCAATACCACAACAACTGGTAGCAAATGGTAAGGGCCAGATAGAATTTTTGCGTGCAAGACTTACTACTTTTTCAAAGTTGGTAGCCATAAACCCTTCACCCATGTAGCCTTCAGGAATTCCTTCAAACTTTATAGTGTTGTTATATTGAACCGGACGAGACATTTTTTATTTATTTTTTGATATGATCAACCCAATTTTAATTAATCTTCCCATTTCATTGCCCCTTTCTTAAAAATGTAAATAAATCCAGCGAGAAAAGAGCCGACGAAAAATACTACTGCAAGAAACCCATGCCACCCTAGCTCACGAAAATTAACCGCGTAAGGGTAAAAGAAAATCACTTCTACGTCAAATAACACAAATAAAATTGCAACCAAGAAATATTTGATAGCCATTGGCTGACGTGCGTTTCCTTTAATTTCAATACCGCTTTCGAAATTCTGTAATTTATCTGTTGTTTTTCTTTTTGGCCCTAGCAAATCCGATCCCCAAATAATTGTAAAAACCAACCCTAAGGCGAAAATGATTTGAATGACAATTGGAAGATAATTGAGTGCGTTGTTTATGTCTGCCTGAAGTAAATTGAATGGCATTATGTTAAACTTGAGTTTAGAGGTGCAAAAATAAGAAGGCTTTGTTAATATACAATGCTGAATATCATAAAAATAAAAAACCACCTACTGCAAGTAGATGGTTTTCAAATGAATGAAATGTACAGAAATATTATTCTTCTGTTTTAGTTTCTTCTTCTGTTGAAGTTTCTGCAGCTTCAGCGGCAGGCTCTTCTTCAACAACAACAGGCTCTGCTACTTTTTTCACAATAGGAACACTGCGATCCATACGAGCTTTTTTGTTAGCGCTTTGACGCTTAGCCATTTGAGCATCGTGTTCTGCACTCCATTTTGTGAATTTTTCCATTGCAGTTGCTTCATCAAACAAACCAAGGCTTACTCCACGAAGCAGGTGTTTTAAGTACAATACACCTTTAAAAGAAAGGATACGACGAACTGTGTCAGTTGGCTGAGCACCTTTCTGAAGCCAATCCAATGCTTTTTGACGATCTACCTGAACAGTTGCAGGAACGGTCAAAGGATTGTAAGTACCTAGTTTTTGAATGAATTTACCATCGCGAGGACTGCGTGCATCTGCGATTACGATGAAATAGAATGGTCTCTTTTTTGAACCATGTCTTTGAAGTCTCATTTTAACAGCCATAAAAAATAGAAATTTTTTCGGTTGTGAACAATAGGGTTTATCCCTTTAAAAAGGGTTTACAAAAGTATATGATTATTGTAAATTAAACAAATTAATTTGGCAATACTGCGTTTATCGACGGCCCATGGCTCCCATTCCCGGCATTCTTCCCATGGGCATCTTATTCATCATCTTCATCATATTTTTCATTTGTTCGAATTGTTTGATGAACTGATTGAGCTCTGCCAAATCCTTGCCGCTTCCTTTTGCAATGCGATTTTTACGACTTTGATTGATGATGTCAGGGTTTCTTCTTTCTTCCATTGTCATCGAATTGATAAGTGCCTCAATCCCTTTAAAAGCATCATCATTAATGTCTAAATCTTTAACTTGCTTTCCCACTCCGGGAATCATACCCATCAAATCCTTTAGGTTCCCCATTTTTTTTATTTGTTGAAGCTGGGTTTTGAAATCTTCGAAATCAAATTGATTTTTTCTGATTTTCTTTTCCAATTTTGCAGCTTCTGCCTCATCGAATTGTTCCTGTGCTTTTTCTACCAAACTAACAATATCACCCATTCCAAGAATACGTTGGGACATTCTTTCAGGATAAAACACATCCAAGGTTTCCATTTTTTCACCACTGCTGGTAAATTTAATTGGTTTGTTTACGGTGTATTTTATGGATAAAGCAGCTCCCCCCCTGGTATCACCGTCCAATTTTGTCAGTACAACCCCACTGAAATCAAGTCTTTCATTGAAACTTGCGGCAGTATTTACCGCATCTTGACCGGTCATACTATCTACCACAAATAAAATCTCCTGAGGTGATACTGCCGATTTGATATCAGCTACTTCAGCCATCATGATTTCATCTACGGCCAAGCGACCTGCAGTGTCAATAATTACCACATTTTTATTCGTTGCTTTTGCTTGCTTAATAGCATTCAATGCTATATCAACAGCATTTTTATTTTCACGTTCGGCATATACATCCACCCCGATTTGCCCACCCAACACTTCTAGTTGATCAATCGCTGCTGGTCTGTAAATATCTCCTGCAACCAATAAGGGGGATTTGCCTTTTTTTGTTTTTAAATAATTTGCAAGTTTACCACTGAATGTTGTTTTTCCACTACCTTGTAAACCGGCAATTAGAATAACGGCAGGATTACCGGAAATATTAAAATTACTTTCCGTTCCACCCATCAATTCGGTCAATTCGTCCTGTACAATTTTAACCATTTGCTGGCCAGGATTGACTGCTAACAACACTTTTGAACCAAGGGCTTTTTCCTTTACTTTGTCGGTAAATTCTTTTGCAATCTTATAGTTAACATCGGCATCAACCAATGCTCTTCGAATATCCTTAACTGTATTAGCAATATTTAAATCAGTTATCCTTGCCTGACCTTTGATATTTTTAAATGCTGATTCGAGACGTTCGCTTAAATTTTGAAACATATTGTATTATTTGCCTGACAATTAAAAAATTAAATAGTAAACGCTTTATCAAGAAGATCTGCTTGTTCTTTAGCATGAATTTTCGCATAACCTGTTGCTGTTGCTGCACTTGAGAGTCTGCTCAAAATATAAAAATTGATGTTTTGCAAATTCATTCTAAGATAAGTGGCTGCTCCCATATTCAATGGCTCTTCCTGAACCCAATACCAAATTGCCTTTGAGTATTTTTTATATAAAACATCCAATTGATGTTGAGGTAATGGATACAATTGTTCAATTCGTACAATGGCAATATCAGTTCTTTTTTCTTTTTGACGTTTTTCTTCCAAATCAAAAAATATTTTACCGCTGCACATCAGCACCTTCTTAACAATGGTTGCATCCGAAACAACAGAATCATCAATAACCTCTTTGAATCCTCCGTTGGTAAATTCATTCAAATTGCTATAGGTTCCTGGGTGTCGAAGATTTGCTTTCGGTGAAAAATTAATCATTGGCTTTCTGAATTCCCAAGTTAATTGTCTGCGTAAAGCGTGAAAAAGATTGGCTGCAGTTGTAATGTTTGTTATCACCATATTCAATTCAGCGCATTGCTGTAAAAACCTTTCCATTCTTGCACTGCTGTGTTCTGGACCCTGTCCTTCGTAACCGTGAGGCAATAGCATGACAAGACCATTCATTGTTTGCCATTTTGTTTCTGCTGCTGAAATAAACTGATCAATAATAATCTGTGCCCCATTTACAAAATCACCAAATTGAGCTTCCCATAACACTAAAGAATTAGGGTTTGCTAACGCATATCCATATTCGAAGCCAAGAACAGCATACTCGCTTAAAAAAGAATTAAAAATTCTCAGTTGTGAGTCATCCTTAGAAGAAGAATTTAAACGATTGTATTGATTGTTATTATTTTCATCAAAAAGAACAGCATGCCGATGGCTAAATGTTCCTCTTTTTACATCCTGCCCGCTCATTCTAACATCTTTTCCTTCGCTTAGAATGCTTGCATAAGCCAATAATTCAGCAGTTGCCCAATCAACTTTCTGCTGGTCTTGATATAGTTTAATTTTATCCTGAATTAGTTTCTCGACTTTTTTTAATGGCTTAAAATCACTGGGCCATTTCATAAGATTATCCAACAGTTTTTTTAAGTCATCTTCTTTAACTGCTGTAGTTGGGGATGAATTAAAATCTTCCGGGACGGCCTTTCTTAAACTTTGCCACCAAATTTCCGGTTTTTGATATCTGTAAGGAAGCGGGTTTTGCTTTACCTCGTCTAAGCGATCTTGTAAATCTTTTAAAAATGCCTGTTCCATTTCTTTAGCTAAAGATTTAGCATCAGGTTCGCCATTTTCAATCAAAAATTGCGTGTACACTTCTCTTGGATTCAAATGCTTGTCAATTAAAGCATACAATTGAGGCTGGGTGAATTTCGGTTCATCACCCTCATTATGTCCATGTCTGCGGTAACAAACCATGTCAATAAAAATATCCGAATTAAATTCCTGACGGTAACGGGTTGCTATTTCAGCAACTTTAACCACAGCTTCCGGATCGTCGCCATTTACATGAAATACAGGAGCCTGAATCATTGCAGCAATTGATGTGCAATAATCGGAACTTCGTGCATCATCAAAATCTGTTGTAAATCCTATCTGATTATTAATAACAAAATGAATGGTTCCTCCTGTATTGTAACCTCTCAGGTTACTCATTTGCAAAATTTCGTACACAATTCCCTGGCCGGCTACAGAAGCGTCTCCGTGAATCAATATTGGAAGAATTTTTCCGTAATCACTTTCATACATGAGATCGGCCTTACTTCTCGAGTAACCCAAAACGAGTGGATTAACGGCTTCCAGGTGTGATGGGTTGGGGCACAATTTTAAATGCAATTTGTTTCCAGAAGGCGTATCTACATCGCTGCTATAACCCATGTGATATTTAACATCACCTGTTCCCATTGTAGTATCAGGAATAGCTGTTCCTTCAAATTCATTAAAAATTTCTTCGTATGTTTTTCCCAGGATGTTTGCTAACACATTCAATCTGCCTCTGTGAGCCATTCCAATTACAACTTCTTTTACACTGTTTTCTGCTGATACAGATAAAATAGCATCGAGGGCTGCGATTGTTGTTTCACCGCCCTCCAAACTAAACCTTTTCTGACCGATGTATTTAGTGTGAAGAAACTTTTCGAACATGACGCCTTCGTTCAATTTCTGAAGAATTCTTTTCTTTTGGGAAATAGATACCGGTGCAGTTATTTTTTTTTCAATTGCATCATTTAACCAGTCTATTTTCTTTTGATCCTTGATGTAACTAAATTCTACGCCAACATGGTTGGTGTAACATTTTTTTAGATGAGCAAGAATAGATTGTAAAGTAGATTTACCTAAACCAATAAAATTGCCAGATTCGTAATGATCCTGCAAATCTTTATCGGCTAAGCCAAAATTGGATAAGTCCAGATTAGCGTTCCTATCCTTTCTTTCTCGAATAGGGTTTGTTTTAGCAACAAGATGACCTTTTTTTCTATATGCTTCAATTAATTGAAAAACAGCAAATTCCTTAAGCAGGGCTTGATCAGAAAAACTGAAAGAGGCAGGGGTGTTTTTTTTCTCCAATCCGTTGCTAACAGCAAAGTCGAATCCTTCAAAAAATTTACGTAAATCAGGATCGATGCTATCCGGATTAGCCATAAAATCATTGTAAATATTCTCTATATAACTTGGGTGTGAATTGGTTATGTATTGAAAATCCTTCATTTTATATAATAATAAGTGATTATAAATACCTGAAAGTAGTAATTTGACTGCAAATATCGGTCTAAAACTTAAGAAAAGGAGTGAGTTTACATAAAAAAGGTCACTAAAAGCGAAAAATGTTTGAGGTGTAATTAAAAAAACAGAAAAAAAACAAAATTTATAAAACTGATTCACTATCTTTGCAACCCAAAAAATAAAATAAATGGCAAACCATTCAGCAACTAAGAAAGATGTTCGTCAAAGTGCAAGGCGTAATGAGCGTAACCGTTACTACGGAAAAACCACACGTAATGCGATTCGCGACATTAGAGCTATTGAAGATCAGAATGCGGCTTCAGACAAACTTCCTGAAGTGTCTTCTATGATTGACAAGCTTGCAAAACGTGGTACTATTCATAAGAACAAGGCTTCGAACCTAAAGAGAAAGCTTGCTTTGAAAGTCAATCGTTTAAAGAAATAATTTTAAATAATATTAATTATTATATAATTCAAAACCTGCTACATGCAGGTTTTTTTATTTGGCATTGAGCTACGCTACGATTTTATAGAATCTAAATTAATTCAGTATTTTATGCGGTTTTTCGTGTAATATTCTTACATTTGCACCCCGCTTAAAAACGGGATAAACTTATTTATTAATTTAAAAAACAGGGAAATGAGCAACTACGAATTGATGGTGATTTTCACCCCTGTGCTTTCTGAGGATGATTATAAAAATGCTCAGAAAAAATTTGAATCTCTTGTGAAAGAAAACGGAGGTTCAATAACGCACAGCAAACCATGGGGATTAAAATCACTGGCGTATCCAATTGCCAAGAAGACTACAGGTCTTTACTGGGTAATGGAATACAGTGCGCCAACCAGCTTCAATGAAAAGTTGAAGATTCAACTTTTACGTGACGAATCAGTCATGCGTCACATGTTCACTGTACTCGATAAATACGCCGTAGAGTACAATGCTAAAAAGAGAGGTGGTGTACATTCTTCAAATCAAAAAGCGGAGGTATAATCATGGCAAAAGCTAACGAAATCAAGTATTTGACAGCCATAAAGGCCGATAATCGTCCAAAGAAATATTGCCGCTTTAAAAAAATGGGCATCCATTATATTGATTACAAGGATGGCGATTTCTTGAAGAAATTCTTAAACGAACAAGGTAAATTATTGCCGCGTCGTATCACTGGAAATTCATTGAAGTTTCAACGTAAAGTAAGTCAGGCAGTAAAGAAAGCCCGTCAAATGGCAATTCTACCTTACGTAACAGATTTATTGAAATAATTTTTTTCACCACCCTAACCTTTTAACTAAGGGGAAAGCTTTTATCATGAATATGATGAGGTTGGGTAAAAATGCAAAAAACATGCAGGTAATTTTAATTCAGGATGTTAACAATCTTGGCGGAGCCAATGAATTGGTAACCGTAAAAAACGGATATGGTCGTAACTACTTAATTCCAAAGAAATTTGCAGTTGAGGCTAGTCCAAGCAATCTAAAGCAATTAGAAGAAAAGCTAAAGCAACAAGCTAAAAAAGAAGCTAAATTGTTGGCAGAAATCAATAATGTAATTGCTGTTCTAAAAGAAGGCGCATTAAAAATTGGTGCTAAAACCGGTACTAGTGGTAAAATATTCGGAAGCGTAACTTCTGTTCAAATTGCGCGAGCAATTAAAGAGCAAAAAGGATATGAGATTGACCGTCGCCGTATTCAAATTATTGATGAGGTAAAAGAATTGGGTACATTCAAAGCTAAAATTGACTTCGGAAATGGAAACGAAACTGAAGTTGAATTTGAAGTTATTGCTGAATAAACTGATTTTTATCTATTTGAAAGGCTGCTTTTTAAAGCAGCCTTTTTTTATACCTATTAATAATCAACTAAAAATAGTGTGATTTCAAATGATTCCCTTATCTTTATGCTGAAGAAATGGTCTAGATAATTATTGTTTGTAAATTATAACATGAATCATCAGACATAAAGATCGAAACCATTTATATTTTTTAATTTTTTTAAACAGTTTCTCACAATGAACATTTATGTTGGAAATCTTAGTTGGTCAATGACAGACGAAGATTTAACGAATCTATTCACTCAGTACGGTACCGTAACCAGTGGTAAAATTTTAAAAGACAAAATGAATGGCCGCAGTAAAGGCTTTGGTTTTGTTGAAATGTCTGACGACGAAGCAGCGAAGACTGCAATTGCTAACCTTAACGAAACAGAAGTTATGGGTCGCAAGCTAATCGTTAACGAATCTCAACCTCGTCCTGAAGGGGAGTACAAAAAACGCAGTGGCGGTGGTGGTTACGGTGGAAACCGTGGCGGAAACCGTGGCGGCGGTGGTCGTGGCGGATACGGCGGCGGTCATGGTGGCGATGGCGGATACAACAGAGATTTTTAATTTCTGCTTATCTTACTGTAAGAAATAATCAAGCAGTTTCAAAACACCATATTCAATCCTTCAACTAACGTTGAAGGATTTTTTTATTCTAATGCTATATGAAATACAGCATTTTTATTTCATTATTAATTGGGTTAATTTCGTAAAAAGTTAGAATGAATATTTTTATAAAATCACTTATGAAATTGAGGAAACAAACTCTTATGTTTTTTTTTCTAACGTTAATTATTTTAAACAACGTTAAAAGTCAAGGTTACTATAAAGGGTTTTATACGGGAAGTTACAAAGAATCAAAAGGGGACGATGACTTATCAAATACAAAAAAAGAATTTTGTATTATTTACAACGAAAACTCCTGCTTGTTGAAAATCAATGGAGTTGTTACACTTTTTAAAATAAATTCTTACGCAAGAAAATTAACAAATAACAACATCCAGGAAAGTTTTACAAATTTAGAAACAGACAACTATCCTGAGGGTTGGTTTGATATTAATATTAACAATCGTCAAGCAAAATCGAACGAAATTACGATCAATATACCTAAAATTAAGGGGGGGTATTTCTATTATATTGAAGATGCATTGGACATTTCATTAGATAGTATCAATAAAAATAAAAGCCTGATTGCAAAATGGAAGAATTTTCAACACTATGTATATAATGCAGAACCCGACACACTTACTAAAGAAGAAATAGAAAAAATAAATGAAAAAGATAGTTTAATAGCATTGGTAATTGATTCAATTTATTCTATGGGCGACAATTACAATCAACAACAAATAAAGTGGCTCGATGAATTAATTGCTTCTGTAGTGAAGGTGAAAAATGGGGAATCTTTTTATAAGGATTTTAAAATACTGTTAGATGCAAATGGATATATTACCCAAATTTACCCAGTTGATAGGAATGATATGCTAGCTAAGAAATATCAAAATAAAATAAGCAATGCTGTTGTTGGCATAAAGCTCATCCCGTTTAAAGGCACCAATGGGAAATATTATCCCTCCTACAAAACTTTGTATATTACATTACTTCCAGAATAATAAAAATTTAACTTAGAAAGTAGTAATCCTATTTATTACGAATTGATTTAAGTAAAAATCATACTACCCATTTTAGTTTTTATCACGATAATTTTTCCATTCAGTACCAATAGCCTAATTTGATAATTCATCGAAAAATCCTCAATGAATAATAATAAACCAAAACGGTAAATTGGACATTCCTTATTGTTAATAGTAAAAGGATTTTAAAAAACTTATCTGATTCTATCAATTTGTTATTGTTAGGTAGTAAAGACAATAAAAAGAAGAATTATGTAAGAATTTAAGAACTTAATAATACAAATTGACTTGAACTTATTTATCAGAAGAAAGAATAAGCACTGCCTCATTAGTACTTTCAGTTAGAAGAAATGCCAGCAATAAATAGCGGTGGTAAATGTTAGGTTAGGAACAAAAAAAAGCCTCAATGAAAAATCATTGAGGCTAAATAAATATGGCAGCTACCTACTCTCCCGCATTGTTGTGCAGTACCATCGGCCATGAGGGGCTTAACTTCTCTGTTCGGTATGGGAAGAGGTGAACACCCTCGGTAAAACCACCATAAGGATATGAAGATTAAATATTAGAAAACTAATAAGAAACCTTGTAATAAGTTAACATATTGGAATAAGTTATAAAAGAGTAAGGTATTAATAACCGAAGTTAAAAATAAAAAATAAAGCTTACGGGCAATTAGTACTACTCGGCTTTGATGTTACCACCTTTATACCTATAGCCTATCAACGTCATAGTCTTTGACGACCCTTAAAAGTAAACTCATCTTAAGGAAGGTTTCACGCTTAGATGCTTTCAGCGTTTATCCTTGCTGTACGTAGCTACTCTGCATTGCACCTGGCGGCACAACAGATACACCAGCGGTACATACGACCCGGTCCTCTCGTACTAAGGTCATGTCCTCTCAATTTACTAGCGCCCATCACAGATAGGGACCGAACTGTCTTGCGACGTTCTGAACCCAGTTCACGTGCCACTTTAATCGGCGAACAGCCGAACCCTTGGGACCTTCTCCAGCCCCAGGATGTGACGAACCGACATCGAGGTGCCAAA
>CAMCAY010000012.1 GCA_945872815.1 Chitinophaga pinensis | reverse complement strand
AGAGAAGCTACTAAAAAATGGACAATGCCTATCCATAACTGGGGGCTTATCCTAAATCAGTTCTTAACTATATTTGAAAATAGGGTTCGACTTTAGCAAAAGTCAAACCCCAATATTTTTTAACTTACACAGTTTAAGGGATAGTGTCTCTTTTAAAAAAAGAAATCATCCAAATAGGAATAGAAACCATTAAAAGAACACAAATTCCAAACCCCCATTTATTATGCAGCATGGGAATTTGTTCGAAATTCATTCCAAACACAGCACCAATAACGGTTGCTGGAGCCAATAGACAGGTAACAATGGCCATAACTTTCATGACTTCATTTTGTTTTAAGTTCACATGGCTCATATACAAATCCTGTAAGTTAATCATCATATCGCGATAGTTTTCAGCAAGATCATTTGCCTGAATGATATGATCAAAAACGTCTTTAAAATATTTCTCTGTTTTTGATTCTATCAATTCTGTTTCGCTTTTTAAAATTCCATTTATTAAGTCTCTTACGGGTCCGACGCTTCGCTTTAATAAAATCATTTCTTTCCGAAGCATATTTATTTTAATGAGCGTTCTACTGTCACTGTTTTTCAAAATATCTTCTTCCAACGCTTCAATTTTTTCAGCTAATTTTTCCATCACGAGATAATAATGATCAACAATAGAGTCAAGAAGAGTATAAAACAAAAAGTCTGCACCATTTTGTCTGACCTTGCTGTTGGATATTTTAATTTTCTCTCTTAGAACATTGAATACATCTCTTGTGGCATCTTCCTGAAAGCTGATTACAAAATCTTTTCCTAATACAATGCTGATTTGTTCAGTTTCTACGGAAGATTCTTTTTCATTAAAGTAGAGCATGTTTAATACACAAAACAGCAAACCATTAATTTGGTCGGTTTTAGGTCTTTGCCCCGAACTTACAATATCTTCAATGATTAAAGGGTGAATTCCAAAGCGACTGGCGATTTTTTCAACTTCGGATTTTTTAATGCCGTCAATATTAATCCAACTTATTTCTTTTGTGTGAAGGTGTTTGTAACTATCCTCAATATTGTCTAATTTTTTAAAAACGCAATTTTCGCTATTGTACTCAACTAAATAAATGGCTATGTTGTCTGCTTCTTTTCTGTTGGAAGCAACAGTAGGATTTACTTGCAGCACTTTTTTGGTACTTAATGAACCAAGGGGATTGATAAGATAATTGAAGTAGCTTTTTTTAATCATCTTGTAATTTAAATAAAGTCCCTATTACTAAAATTAGAAAGAAGCACTTTTTGGATACCTCGGGAAAGGAATTACATCTCTAATGTTTCCCATACCGGTTACAAACTGAACAATTCTTTCAAATCCAAGCCCAAACCCTGCGTGAGGACACGCCCCAAATCTTCTTGTATCTAAATACCAATCTAGCTCATCCGTTGGAATATGCATTTCTTCCATTCTTTGAGTTAGTTTATCCAGGCGTTCTTCTCTTTGAGACCCACCCACTATTTCACCGATACCAGGAGCAAGAATATCCATGGCTGCAACTGTTTTACCATCATCATTTTGGCGCATGTAAAATGCTTTGATTTCTTTTGGATAATTGGTGAGAATAACAGGCTTTTTAAAATGTTTTTCAACCAAATATCTTTCATGTTCGCTTTGAAGATCGATACCCCATTTGTCAATGATATATTGAAATTTCTTTTTCTTATTATGGCTTGATTCTTTTAATATTTCAATCGCTTCAGTATAAGTAATTCTTTCAAAATTATTATTAACTACAAACTCCAACTTTTGAAGTAAGCTCATTTCGCTTCTTTCATTTTGAGGTTTTTGTTTTTCTTCTTCTTCCAGACGTTGTGTTAAGAAATCTAAATCTTCTTTATTGTTATCCATTGCATATCGGATAATATATTTAATGAACTCTTCTGCAAGGTTCATATTGTCTTCTAAATCATAGAAAGCCATTTCGGGTTCTATCATCCAAAACTCTGCAAGATGTCTGGTAGTATTACTGTTTTCAGCACGAAAAGTAGGGCCAAAAGTATAAATATCACTGAAAGCCATTGCCGCGAGCTCACCTTCCAATTGACCGCTTACCGTAAGGTTTGTACTTCTGCCAAAAAAATCTTCTTTGAAATTGATAGAGCCGTCGTCGTTTGTGGGCGCTGTACCATCTAACGGAAAAGTAGTTACCTTAAACATTTCACCCGCACCCTCTGCATCACTTGCAGTAATTATGGGGGTGTGTAAATAGACAAATCCTTTTTTATTAAAAAATGAGTGAATAGCAAATGCCAGAGAGTGTCTTATTCTGAAAACAGCTCCAAATGTATTCGTGCGAAATCGGAGATGAGCAATTTCTCGTAAGAATTCCAAACTATGTTTTTTAGGCTGCAAAGGAAATTTTTCTGCATCGCTGTCACCCAGGATTTCCACTTCGCTTGCATTTAATTCAATTTTTTGTCCTTTACCCAATGAGGCAATAATTTCTCCACTGGCCTTTATGCAAGCACCGGTTGTAATTCTTTTGAGTAATTGTTCTTCAAGAGAACCCAATGCTATTACGATTTGCAGGTTATTGTTGGTGCTGCCATCGTTTAATGCAATGAATTGATTGTTTCTAAAAGTTCTTACCCAACCCATTACAGTTGCCTGGAAATTAACATTATCGGATTGTAATAAATCTTTGATTCTAGTGCGCTTACTAAACATGCTATTAATATTTATTCTACAAATATAAAAACGGAATGAATGATAATTGAATTATTGAGGTCTTTGTCTTGAAAAATTTCTTTTGTTTTTATTAGAATTTCTGTTTTTATTGTTTGATGATTTTCCTTTCTGTTGATTTTGTTGAGGTGCGTGATTTTTATTCGTTTCAACATTCAGGTCAATATGATAATCGTGTGATCGATCAACGTTGATTTTTTTTCCGATTAGTTTTTGAATATCTTTTAAATAAGGCACTTCTTCTTGTTCACAAAAAGACAAAGCCACACCGCTTAATCCTGCCCTTCCTGTTCTGCCAATTCTGTGAACGTAGGTTTCGGGGATATTGGGGAGTTCGTAGTTAATAACGTGGGTTAATTCATCTACATCAATTCCTCTTGCAGCAATGTCTGTAGCCACCAAAACTCTTGTGGAACGGTCTTTAAAATTAGTTAGCGCTCTTTGTCTGGCATTTTGAGATTTATTACCATGAATTGCTTCGGCCTTTATACCAATTTTAACGAGATCTTTTACTACCTTATCGGCACCATGTTTTGTTCTGGTAAAAACCAGCGCAGATTTTATCTCTTGGTCTTTAAGAATATTGGCTAGTAATGATTTTTTATTTGCTTTTTCTACAAAAAACAATGATTGGTTTATTGTGTCTGCAGTGGAAGAAACGGGTGTTACTTCTACTTTTTCAGGATTGATTAAAATTGCATTTGCCAATGATTTTATTTCATCTGGCATAGTAGCAGAGAAGAAAAGGGTTTGTCTTTTTTGTGGCAGTTTGGTGATTACTCTTTTTACGTCGTGAACAAATCCCATGTCAAGCATTCGGTCTGCTTCATCTAACACAAAGATTTCAATATCTTTTAGGTTGATGAAACCTTGATTAATTAAGTCAAGCAGTCTTCCTGGTGTTGCTACCAATATATCGGTTCCTCTTTCAAGAGCATTTGTTTGAGGCACTTGACTAACGCCTCCAAAAACAACAAGGTGCTTTAATCTGAGCTTTTTTCCATAGGCGCGAAAACTTTCTTCAATTTGAATAGCCAGTTCCCTTGTTGGGGTTAAAATCAAAGCCCTTATTGGCTTATCGCCGATTTTAACGGCATGAGGATTGCTTAAAAGTTGCAAAATGGGAATGGCGAAAGCAGCAGTTTTTCCGGTTCCTGTTTGAGCACATCCCAACAAGTCTTTTCCTGATAAAATAAAGGGAATGGCTTTTTCCTGAATGGGTGTAGGCGAAGAGTAGCCCTCTTCTTTGAGCGCATGCAAAATGGGCTCAATAATTTGTAAATCTGAAAATAACAAAATTGTAAAATTAAAAAATGAGTGCGGAAATGAAGAAAGTCTCCATCATCAAAAACAAGGCTATTATTTGATGAAATCTATGTGTGTAAACACGATTTTAAATAATCAATATAACCGGCTTTGCGCCGCAGAAAAATATAAATAACTAAAACAAAGGTAGCTTTAATTGTTTAATATTCATTTTTAATTATCAATTACGTATATCCTGTATTGAAAAAAACAGCTACAATAATAAAACAAGAAGGTATTAAAAATTATATTTAGTTGTCTGCGCAATATCATTGTATAGAAAACCAAGTCAAAATATTTTATTCTAAAAAATTCGTTTGTTTTAAAAAAACAACCTAATATTGCATCAGAAATGGTATAAAACAACACTCTTTTCAAATCGCTTCTTTGTTTACACCAAATCCATCAAATCAAAATTTCAACTACAATTTATTCAAGAGCGTAATATTTTTTAAACGCAGTTTTCAATATATGATTTAATGCAGTTTCACAGTTCGTAATCACCAAAACGACATATTGGGCTATCAAAGAAATTTTATCAAAACGTTTGCTAACAATAATCACTAAACTTATCAACTAAAATATGGCAACAGAAAAGAAGCCTGCTCAAACAGAAAAGCCAAAGCGCAAAAGAATAATTAAAACAGAAGAAGAAGTTATGTCAAAAGAATCGGAAATAATCACAAGTGCCGATTCGGAAACCAAGAAAATCAATAAGCCTAAAAAAACAGAGGTAGAAAAGAAACCTGTCATAAAAAAAACAAAGCTTGAGTTGTTGGAAGAAGAAGAAGACTTACAACCCATCACAAATGAATCAACCTCTATACCTCCGGCAATTGCACAGATGTTACAAGAAGAAGATGTTCAACAAAATGAACAAGAGCCGTCTGTTACAAACACTCCCGTTAGAGAAAGTAAAAATTTTCAAACCCAAAGAAGAGAGCAACCCGTTTTCAACATTGAATTTGATGGAATTGTGTTGGGAGAGGGTGTTTTAGAAATGATGCCAGATGGATATGGATTTTTAAGAAGCAGCGATTATAATTATTTATCTAGTCCTGATGATATTTATGTTTCTCCTTCACAAATAAAATTGTTTGGTTTAAAAACGGGTGACACGGTTTATGGATCGGTAAGACCACCAAAGGAAGGAGAAAAATATTTCGCATTATTAAAGGTGGAAACAATAAATGGAAAAGGCCCTGAAGATGTAAGAGATCGTGTTCCTTTTGATTATTTAACACCATTGTTTCCATTTGAAAAATTAAACCTAACAACGAAGTCCGACAATTACAGCACTCGGATTATGGATCTATTTACGCCAATAGGAAAAGGGCAAAGAGGCTTGATTGTTGCGCAGCCAAAGACCGGAAAGACGATGTTGTTAAAGGAGCTTGCTAATGCAATAGCAGAGAATCATCCGGAATGTTATTTAATGATTGTGCTAGTGGATGAAAGACCCGAAGAGGTAACTGATATGGAAAGAAGCGTAAAGGCAGAAGTAATTGCTTCTACGTTTGACGAACCGGCAGAGAAGCACGTAAAAGTTTCTACCATTGCATTACAAAAAGCAAAGCGATTGGTGGAATGTGGCCATGATGTAGTTATATTGTTGGATTCTATCACAAGATTGGCGCGTGCGCATAATACGGTTGCTCCATCCAGCGGAAAAGTGCTTTCTGGTGGTGTTGAAGCAAACGCTATGCAAAAACCAAAACAATTTTTTGGTGCGGCTCGTAAAATAGAAAACGGCGGTTCGCTTACTATCATAGCTACAGCATTGGTAGAAACAGGAAGTAAAATGGACGAAGTTATTTTTGAGGAATTCAAAGGAACAGGAAACATGGAGCTTCAATTAGAAAGAAAATTATCTAACAGAAGAATTTATCCTGCAATTGATATCGTTTCTTCTTCTACCAGAAGAGATGATTTGTTGCAAGACAAAGATACATTCCAAAGAATGTGGGTATTGCGCAAGCATATTGCAGATATGAATCCGGAAGAAGCGATTAATATGTTATTGAAAAACATGAAGGGTACAAAAGATAACGCAGAGTTTTTAACATCTATGAATGGATAAAAACAGATCTTTCAATAAAATTAAACAGCCCGTTATTTAGCGGGCTGTTTTTGATTAGGAAACTTGTATTTTGTTTAATTTCGTTGAATATAAATTAATCTAGTCTTCATAAAATATCAATAAAATGAACATAGCTATTGTAACAGGTTCTGCAGGTTTAATCGGCAGTGAAGCTGTGGCTTTTTTTTCAAATAAGTTTGATAAGATTGTCGGAATTGACAATAACATGCGTCAATATTTTTTTGGAGCAGAAGCATCAACAGATTGGAACAGACAAAATCTCTCAGAAAAATTTACTAATTACGAACACCATAATATTGATATTAGAGATGTAGCCGAAGTGCAACGGGTGTTTGAAAAATACAACTCCGACATAAAGTTAATTGTTCACACTGCAGCACAACCAAGTCACGACTGGGCTGCAAGAGAGCCTTTGACAGATTTTTCTGTGAATGCGAATGGCACAATGAATCTTCTGGAAATGACAAGGAAGTTTTGCCTTGAGTCAGTTTTTATTTTTACTTCCACCAATAAAGTGTATGGAGATAAACCCAATGAGCTTCCACTGGTTCAACTAGAAACAAGATGGGAAATAGATGCTTCACATCCTTATTTTAAAGAAGGAATAAACGAAGAAATGACCATAGATCAAAGCAAGCATTCATTATTTGGGGCATCAAAAGTAGCTGCAGATGTATTGGTACAAGAATACGGCAGATATTTTGGAATGAAAACAGGTGTATTTCGTGGAGGGTGTTTAACAGGGCCCAACCACTCTGGAACACAACTACATGGTTTTCTAGCCTATTTAATGAAATGCGCTATTACTGGTCAACATTATACTGTTTTTGGTTACAATGGAAAGCAAGTTAGAGATAACATACACAGCAGCGATCTCGTAAATATGTTCTGGCACTTTTACCAAAATCCTAAACAGGGGGAAGTGTATAATGCAGGAGGTGGCAGATTTGCGAACTGCTCAATGAAGGAAGCCGTTGCATTGTGTGAGAAAATAACGGGCAATAAAATAAATATATCTTATACAGATGAAAATCGTATTGGAGATCATATTTGGTATATCAGCGACCTGACCAAGTTTAGGAATCATTATCCTGATTGGCACTGGGAATACGATTTAGATACTACGTTATTACAGATATTCAATAGTCTTTCGAGCAGATTATAAAAGAGAGGACACGCTAATTAAAAATGCCTGTAAAAAAAATATCAATTACTGAATTTATTGAGTTGTCATTTACCCTTCCCGTTTTTGATGTGAGAAGTCCGGGAGAATACAATCATGCACATATACCAAAAGCCTATGCTTTACCATTGTTTTCTGATGAAGAAAGAAAAGAGGTGGGAACGGCGTATAAACAACAAAGTAAACAGAAAGCAATAAAAATAGGTGTTGATTTTTTTGGAAAGAAGATGAGAGGAATGATTGAAAGCGTGGAAACAACGTTAAAAAAAAACCAATCAGATTCAAATAAAATATTGTTGCATTGTTGGCGTGGAGGGATGAGAAGCGGAGGTGTTGCATGGCTGCTTGATTTATATGGTTTTGATGTTATTGTGTTGGAAGGAGGATATAAGGCTTATAGAAACTGGGTGTTGGAACAATTTGAACATGAGTATAAAATAAAAGTTCTGGGAGGGTTTACCGGAAGTGGTAAAACAGAACTTTTACAATCTCTTCGAGAATCAAATGAAAATGTGATAGACCTCGAGGCATTGGCAAACCACAAGGGATCTGCATTTGGAGGCATTGGTCAAGAACCGCAGCCAACACAGGAAATGTTTGAAAACAAGCTAGCAATAGAACTTTATTTAAATAAAACCGATTTTTGGCTAGAGGATGAAAGCCAAAGAATAGGAAGGGTAAATATTCCTCACCCACTCTGGCACACCATTAGAAAGGCGCCGGTATATTTCATAGATATACCGTTTCACGAAAGGCTGGCATTTATAGAAAAAAACTATGGAGTGCTCGAAACAGAAAAATTAATTGAAGCGGTAACAAGAATACAAAAAAGATTAGGGCCACTTGAAACGAAAACAATAATTCAACTATTAAATGAGAATCAAGTAAAAGAGGCCTTTTTAATTTTACTTAAGTATTACGACAAAATGTATTTAAAATCCCTTCACAAAAGAGACAATTCTACCGCGAACATACATTCCATAATAATGGATTCTACCAATCCAGAAGACAACAAAACAAAATTGATCGCTTATTTAAAAAATAAAAATGACAGAGCAGAATCTATCGGATGAAACCACCATCAAGCTGACACAATACTCAAGGGGCGCAGGTTGTGGCTGTAAAATCGCCCCTTCTGTTTTACATGAAATTTTGCAAAATAATTATCAACAGACAGACGACAATTTAATAATAGGCAACAATACGAATGATGATGCAGCAGTATACGACATAGGAAACGGAAAAGCAATTATATCAACTACAGATTTTTTTATGCCAATCGTTGATGATGCAGTTGATTTCGGAAAAATTGCTTCAGCAAATGCGATCAGCGATATTTATGCGATGGGTGGAAAACCTTTGATGGCTATTGCTGTTTTGGGATGGCCTATTGAAAAACTCTCTCCTGCTCTTGCGAAAAAAGTTATAGAAGGAGCAAGAGAGGTTTGTTCTTTGGCGGGAATATCTTTGGCAGGAGGACATAGCATCGATTCTACCGAACCTATTTTTGGCTTAGCTGTAACAGGAATAATTGATAAAGAAAATATCAAAAAAAACAACACGGCTCAAGAGGGGGATTATCTCTTTATTACAAAGTCAATTGGTGTAGGAATATTATCAACTGCACAAAAGAGAGGCCTTATTCATCCAAATCATACAAACGACATGATTCATCAAATGTGTCATTTAAACAGCATTGGTGAAAGTCTTGGAAACAAAGCCGGTGTTTCAGCAATGACTGATGTTACTGGTTTTGGATTGCTGGGTCATGCCATAGAAATGGCAGAGGGCGCAGAGCTTACACTGGAACTATACTATTCGTCCATACCAGTAATAAGTGGAGCGAAAGAGTATTTGTCACAAAGAATTGTGCCGGATGCTACTTATAGAAACTGGAATAGCTACAGTACAAAAACATCTTTTGAAAAAGGAGTTAATGTTATGGAGGCTTTTAATCTGCTGCCGGACCCCCAAACAAATGGAGGCTTGTTGTTTAGTGTAAAAGAATCCGCTGTTGCTGAAACAGTAGCCTTGATGAAAGAAACAGGATACCAGGATTTTATTGAACCAATTGGAAGATTTGTAAAAAAAACAGACAAAACAATAATAGTAAAAAATCAATGAATAGCATCAATTAGTTCAGCTAAATGATAGTCTTTATCTGTTATTACATTGCCCGCATCGTGTGTGCTTAAACGAATTTCTACAACATTATAAACATTTGTCCAGTTTGGGTGATGCTGATTTTTTTCAGCAACTTCAGCAACTTTTTTCATAAAAGAAAAAGCTTCCAAAAAATCTGCAAAAATGAATTTTTTATAAAGTTGATTGTTGATGTTTTGCCACATAGGTTTAGAGTATATTAAAACACTAAATGTTGTTTGTGTTTTATTTTTTCATTGGTCATCTCGTTCACCAGCTGCACTGAAGGAATAGTTCTGATGGTTTGTTGTAGCGAATTAATGTCGTCTCTGCTCAAATCATCCCCCTTTGTTAACCATAAAAAATCGAGGTGTTTAAACTCTGGTAAAAGGTATTCGCCATCATGTTGATTGTGGTAGAGATAATGACTAAGACATGTGCCGGGCACACGATATTCATAAATGGAAAAAAAATACTTTCGGCTTTTTTTCGCAAGAATAATTTCTATAGAGTGGTTAATTAAAAAATGAAACCCTAGGCATTGGTTTATCTGCCAAACAAAATGATAGTTTTTAATTGGGGCAACAATTCCCAACAAATGCGTGTTTTCAAAAAACTCTTCAATCAATAAATCGTTGTCAATTTTTAATTTCATTCATTTAAAATAACGGCTTTAAAAATAACATTAAAAAACAACATTCAATACTATTTCATCGTTTCCTCTTTTAATTTTCACATTAACCGCATCCCCCTTCTTAAATTTACTCAATGCTTCCATGTAAGATTGAACATCGCTAACCATTAGGTCCCCAAGTTGATAAATAATATCCCCAACCTGAACGCCTGCTTTTTGTGCAGGCCTGTTGTCGCTTACACCATCGACCATTACTCCGTTTCCACTGAAAGTATAATCTGGCATGATGCCCATGGTTACTTTGAAAGAGCTTTTCCCCGATTGGATGTTTTCTCTTGTTTTAGTGAAAACAAGCTTATCCATTTCTTTTGTTTTATTTATAACGGATAAAATATATTGAATGATTTTTGCTTCTCCTTTGTAATTGATTTTATCTGCATCGTCAGTTGGTTTGTGGTAATCGCTGTGAACACCGGTAAAGAAAAACAAAACAGGAACATCTTTTTTATAAAAAGATGTGTGGTCGCTAGGGCCGATACCAGAGCTGTCAACCTTTATTTTAAAGTACTCGTCATTTATATCAATAATTTTTCCCCAAGAAGGAGAGGTGCCGAAACCGCCAATGGTTAGACCATGGGTGCTGTCATTTAATCTACCTATCATATCCATATTAATCATGTAGTTGATAGAATGTATATCAACAGGACAATGTTCTGTAAAATATTTAGATCCATATAACCCCAACTCTTCTCCTGAAAAAGCAACAAAAATATAATTGAAGTTTTTGTTGCTTCTTTTTTTAATAATCTTACTCAATGTCAGCAAAGCAGCTGTGCCGCTGGCGTTATCGTCGGCACCATTGTGAATTATTGGTACTTTTCCGGTGTATAATGAATTGTGGTCTTCTCCATAACCCAAATGGTCATAATGAGCGCCAATAATAATATTTTTAGAAGCGTTGTTATTAATCCAACCGGCAACATTTAACCCTGTTCTGTTTTTTTGAAGGATATTTATAGAAAGAGATAATTCAGCAGAGTGTTTTATGTTATTGATTGCGTTTCTATCACAATAAACAGCAACGAAAGGAACTAGCTCCCTTTTGTTTTTATTGTCAAACTTGAATTGAATAGCAGAATCATTACTATTGTATACAAAAACAATTTTTTTGTCTTTAAAATCTTTTTCAGACTTCATTTTTTGATAAATCGTTTCGTCTAAATCAAAATGAGGATTGTTGCTGCTATCTCTGACAAGCTCGCCGATATTCAAATAACCATAGGCATCGTTTTTATTTGGAAAAACAAATGCTCCACATTGGGTATAAGGAAGAGGAAAGAAATCTTTAACGATGGTTAGTACTTTTTCTGGGCTTTTTATAAAATTATTTTTGTCAATTTCTACCCCTTCGTTAAAAGTAAATGGTTGTACAAAACCATTAAACTTTTCGAATAGAGGGCTTATCTTGTTTTTCTTAAATTGTCTTGAAAGGTATCCCCAGGCTTTTTTTTCTCCTAAGGTGCCTGTTCTACGTCCTTCCAGTTTGTCATTTGCTAAAAAATAAACATGTTTTTTGATGTCTTTGATCATCTTAGCATCAGATTGACCGAAAACAATGAAGGGTAGGCTTGTCAAACAAAAAATAAAAAATCTCATGTGCTTTATTGTTTAAAAATATACGTTTGCAGAAAATACTATTGCGTTTTCTGCAAAACAAAGTTAACCATCTCTAACTTTCTTTAATTCGTAAACTGATTGAATTGTAATCATATTACATTTGCGTGACAAAAGCGAATACTGGTATTATTTTGAGTAAAAAAATAAACATAGCATTAGTTGGAAATCCCAATAGCGGAAAGAGCTCGCTATTCAATGAGTTAACTGGGCTTCATCAGCAAGTGGGAAATTTCCCCGGCGTTACTGTAGATAAAAAAACAGGCGTTTGTAACATTTCAGAAAAAATTCAAGCAACGTTTATTGATTTGCCCGGTACTTACAGCCTATATCCCAAAAGAGCAGACGAATGGGTATCCTACAAGGTATTGCTTCAGGAAGATGAAAGCATTTATCCTGATATGATTTTGTTAGTTGCAGATGCCAGCAACATGAAGAGAAGTCTTCTTTTCTGTTCACAAATTATTGATTTAAAAATTCCGGTGGTGGTTGCTTTGACCATGATGGATATTGCCAAAGAGAATGGGGTAAGCATAGATATTCCATCGCTTGAGATAGAATTAGGCGTTCCTGTTGTGGCTGTGAACCCAAGGAAGAAAAAAGGAATAGTGTTGTTGAAAAAAGCAATTGAACAAACAGCAGAATCCAATCGTCATCTTACTTCACGCGATTTCATTTATAATAACATGCTTGCACCAAAGGCGGTTGAGCAGGTTAAAATACTATTTCCTGAAATAAGCTCTTATAAAGCAATTCATTATTTAATCAACCATGAATTGTTTTCAATGTCGAGGGAGTTATCAGATAAAATAGGGCAAATAGAAAAGAACAATAAGTTTAATTCTACTAAAACGCAGGCAGAGGAAATCGTGCAGCGATATGGAAAGATTAAACATATCATGCAGCAAACCGTATCAGAAAGCGACCCAATAAAAAAAACACTATTTACCGAGAAGCTTGATAATTTATTATTGCATCGCACCTGGGGTTATATTATTTTATTGACGGTGCTCTTTATACTATTTCAAAGTGTATTCTGGATTGCAAAATACCCCATGAATTTTATAGAAGAGCTTTTTGGCACACTGAATAGTTGGTGTTCGTCATTATTGCCGGATAATTGGATTGGAGATCTGTTTGTAAATGGATTTTTAGCCGGACTTAGTGGCATTATGGTTTTTGTACCACAAATTATGATATTGTTTGGCTTGATAACACTTCTGGAAGACAGTGGATATATGGCACGCATCAGCTTTCTAACGGATAAGATTATGCGAATTGTAGGGTTGAATGGAAAAAGCATTATGCCCATGATTAGCGGGTTCGCATGTGCAGTTCCTGCAATCATGACTGCAAGAAACATAGAAAACAAGAAAGAGCGCTTGTTAACCATCATGATTACTCCATTAATGAGTTGCAGCGCAAGACTACCCGTTTATACAATATTAATAGCGCTGGTAATTCCTTCTAAAACATATTTCGGAGTGATTAGTCTTCAGGGTATTGTAATGATGTTTTTATACCTTTTTGGAATGGTGATGGCCATGATAGTTGCCTGGGTAATGAAATGGTTTATCAAATCAACAGAAAGGAGTTTTTTTATACTAGAGTTGCCGGTGTATAGGAGTCCTCGTTGGAAAAACATGTTTTATACCATGTTTGAAAAGGCTAAAATATTTGTGTTTGATGCTGGTAAGGTAATCATGTTAATCAGTTTGCTATTGTGGGCATTGAGTACATTTGGCCCACCAGAAAAAATCAATGCGGTGAAGCAAGCGTATTCAAATAAAGTAATGCAAAATCCCGGAGACTCTGTAAGGTTGATGCAAGAAAAAAAGACAGCCTTGTTACAAAACTCCTTTGCCGGACAATTGGGAAAGTTTATAGAACCCGCAATATCTCCTATTGGATATGATTGGAAAATAGGCATAGCATTAATTACATCATTTGCGGCCAGAGAAGTCTTTGTTGGAACAATGGCCACGCTATATAGTGTTGGAGATGATGTGGACGAAAATAATTCTACCCTTCATGAAAAAATGGCTATGGCAAAACGAGAAGATGGAAGTTTTGTATATACGCTGGCAACGGGCATATCATTATTGGTTTTTTATGTGTTAGCCATGCAATGTATGAGCACTATAGCTATTGTAAAACGTGAAACTAAAAGCTGGAAATGGCCTATAATCCAATTGCTTTACATGACGGGATTGGCTTACCTGTGCAGCTTGATGGTATATCAGCTTTTGAAATAAGCATATCATCTTTCTCTTCATCAACTTTCGCACGCAGGAAAAATTTGATTAACTTTGCAGCCTAAAATTCAAAAATGAAGACAACTCCCTTCACAAATAATCATATAGCCCTTGGGGCTAAAATGGCTGAGTTTGCAGGATTTAATATGCCTATTTCCTATTCCGGAATAAACGATGAACATGCGGCAGTAAGAAACAATGCCGGTGTTTTTGATGTTAGTCACATGGGAGAGTTTATAATAAAAGGACCCCATGCGCTAGATTTGATACAAAGGATTACCAGCAATGATGCAGGTAAACTTACTATAGGAAAAGCCCAATATAGTTGTATGCCCAATGAACAGGGCGGAATTGTGGATGATTTGTTGGTGTATTGTATAGAAGAAAACAACGTGTATATGTTGGTAGTAAATGCAGGAAACATTGACAAAGATTGGAATTGGATAATGCAGCACAATCATCAACAGGTTGAAATGATCAATATATCAGAAAAAACAGCCCTTCTTGCAATACAAGGACCCAATGCTACAAAAATTCTTCAAGGGTTGACAGAAATGGATTTGTTGAATTTAAAGTACTACACTTTTGTAAAAGGCACATTTGCTGGAGTTAAAAATGTATTGATAAGCGCTACGGGATATACAGGAGCGGGAGGCGTGGAAATTTATTTTGAAGATGAAAATAACAATGCCGATATTATTTGGAACGCAATATTTAAGGCTGGTGCGGAAAAGGGAATTAAACCAATTGGTCTAGGGGCTAGAGATACACTAAGGTTAGAAATGGGTTTTTGTTTGTATGGTAACGATATAGACGACAACACATCTCCAATTGAGGCAGGACTTGGCTGGATAACAAAATTTTCCAAGAGTTTCACTTCTTGTTCTTTGTTTGAAAATCAAAAAAACAACGGAGTCGCTAAAAGGCTTGTTGGTTTTGAAATGATAGACAAAGGAATTGCTCGCCACGATTACGAGATAGCGGATGTAAACAATCAAGTTATTGGAAGAGTCACATCGGGAACACAATCCCCTACATTGGGAAAGGCTATTGGTATGGGCTATTTGGAAAAAGCATACACTGCAATTGGTTCGGAAATTTATATTAAAGTGCGGAACAATTTTTTAAAGGCAAAAGTGGTAAAAATCCCGTTTGAATAATAAAATATTTTTTAATGCCTCACACTACCAACAAACAATCACTTTATACATCTTTATCTCCCGCATTATTAAACCTGTATGATATTAGCAGTAGCGTGGTTGTTATAATTGATGTTTTAAGAGCCACATCAACGATTGCTACAGCTTTATTCAATGGGGCTAAGGAAATAATTCCCGTGGATAGTGTTGATGAGTGCATTAGAATAGGAAAGCAAATGAACGCCATTACTGCAGGGGAAAGAGATGGAAAAGTTGCCGAGGGTCTACAATATGGTAATTCTCCTTTTGAATATCCCGAATCATTTATTTCCGGAAAAACACTTGTATTGACCACCACCAATGGAACTAAACTATTGCACATGGCATTGGTTAAAGGAGCAAACGAGATAATTACCGGCGCCTTCGCAAACATTGATGCCGTAAGTGAGTATTTAGTTAAAACAGGAAAGCCCGTTTTGTTGGCATGTGCTGCATGGAAAGATCGAGTAAACATTGAGGACACATTGTTCGCAGGAGCAGTTGTTGAAAAACTAAAAGATCATTTTGACATTAATTGCGACGGCTCTAAAATGGCTTTAGGACTTTACAAAGAAGCTCAAAAAGATTTATACGAATTCATGAAAACAAATCAAGCAACGCATTTCCAAAGACTAACCAATTTTGGTTTGGAAAAAGACATAAAACATTGCCTCACCAACAATACAGCACCAGTTTTACCTATCTATCAGCAAGGAAAATTAATCAGATCAAATAATAACATTTAATTCTCAAAATAATATCAATTTATAACCCTTAACGGGGCTATTTTTCGTTACTTTTGCAAATTGCTCAATTGAGAAATGGGCTAGTACAATAATTCAGAAAAAAGCAACATAATTCTTGGCCTTAACACACATCATAAAACACATTTACAACAATGCAACCGACGAAGTGATTCGTCGTGGAAAAAAAATTCACGGTTCGGGATGGGTAGAATTAATTGAACACGATGAATTAATGAGTACAATTGTATTTAGAGTTAAAGATGACAGTTATAGCACTTTTTATAGGGTTCATATTCAGAGGTATAATGACTCAAAATTAATGTCTCTTCGATGTACATGTCCTTATAATATGGGGGATATATGCAGACACGAAACAGCGGGACTTTTCAGACTGCAGGATATGGCGGATAAAAACATGCTGGGCGTCGGTATGATACAGTATAACCAATACCATACTGTTGCCAAAATGAAAAACATTGACTTGAGAACCATCAAGATGTTGTGTTCATCAGCAATCTACGAAGATGCAGAAAGAATATCCAGAACTTCAAAAGCCAAAATATTAAAGTCGGTGGATGAACGGGTAGAAGCAGAGTTGCAGTATAACGGGGATACCTATCCGCTGGTGATTCAAAAAAATGAAGAGCGAAACTTTGATACGTCTTGTACATGTCCAGAATCATTGCACCCTTTGTGTGAACACAAAGTATTGTTGTTTTTACAACTACTTAATGCCTATGGCTCAAATTATTTTGACAGCATTAGAAATTGGGACAAAGAAAAAGATAAACTACTACAGATTTATGGTTATTCGCTAAACGATGACCTTACCGGAAAATTTGAATTTTCGTATAAAGAAGGGAAGCCATTTTTAAAAGTCCTTGACCCAAGCATTAAACGAGTTGCTGCTGTTTTACCAACACCGACCAAAAGTTCTGTTCCGGTTATAAATAAACCAATCATCCCAAAAACAGAAACAGTCGTAATCCCTAAAAACTCTAAAAGACTCGGGTTGGTTTTAAATTTCAATACCAAATTTTATCCCGGGTTTGTAATAGAAGCAGTAGAAGGAGAAGCGGACGAGGAAAATAAAAAATTTATAGGAAAGGTTGAAAAACTTGATTTGACAAAATTTGTCAACATTGATCAATACACCGATAATGACAAGGTTCTTTTTCAGCAAATCAGAAAGCTACAAAGCTCTGAAATCAATAAGTACCTCAACAGAAACTCACCTTTCAGCGGTATATGGGACAATATCATACAAGTAGATGGAGATGATTTGCCCGATGAAACAAAGTCTTTGATTGCAGAATACATGCATCCGAAACTAAAAAAAATATTTGAGGATGAATCAAACAATCATTTTGTTTTTCAGCTGAAAAAAAACAAAAAGTTCATTACTTCAAATTTGACAGAGATAGCATTAAGCGATCAGCACATTAGTCCTGTTTTCAAAGTGCAGCTTGTATCAGGAGGAATAGAACTTCTTTGTACAATAAAGACGGGAAGCAAAAGCCACCTCTTTAGTGAAAACAAATGTGAAAGCAACTTGCTTTTTTTATACGACGAAACCGCCTACACATGGAATAAAACAGAAGACATTATTCATGCAGACAAGTTTTTAAATAAAGGCAATGTAAAATCAGGTCACACTGATCGAAAAACAATGTTGGAGCAAATAATCATGCCGCTAACGCAGGATTATCACGTGGAGTTTGATAAAGAACTTACCAAAGAAATTAAAGATGCGACTCCGGAAATAAAATTACAACTGCTGGAAAAGGGCGATTATCTTGTGTTTCAGCCCATTTTTGTTTATCATGGTATTGAAACAAAAATATCTGAAAGCACCACAATTACCTTGCCCAAAGATGACAAGGTTCTAATCATACATCGAAACAAAGAAACAGAACAGGGTTTTGTAAAACAACTTGAAAGTTTACACTCGCTTTTCGTAAGACAAGACGAATCTTTTGGCTTGGTATTAAAGGGCGCAGAAGTTTTAAGAAACAATTGGTTTTTTCTCTTTATTGATGCCATGAGAGAAATGAAAATAGCTGTTTATGGATTTGAGGCATTGAGAAATTTTAAATTTAATACAGCCAAACCAAATACACACATTCATGTAAGTAGCGGAATGGATTGGTTTGATGCTAAAATTGAAATTGAATTTGGAGAACAAAGGGTTGGCATATACGATATTAAAAAAGCACTTTCAAGTAAGCAATCTTTTGTACAGCTAGGAGATGGAACATTAGGAATATTGCCCGATGAGTGGATTAAGCGGTATTCGCTTTTGTTTAAAGTAGGTGAAGGCAAGAATGATAAACTAAGACTGTCAAGATACCACATGAGTGTAATTGACGAATTGTATGAGAACAGAGATGAAACAGAGATCAGCTTTGCATTGGATGAAAAGTATGAAAAATTAAGGGCTTTTAAGAACATACCTGAAATGCCCGTTCCGGAAACACTTCAGGCAGTGCTTCGTCCATATCAAGTTTCAGGATATCAATGGTTGAATTATTTGAATGAAGTCGGTTGGGGAGGTATTCTGGCTGATGACATGGGTTTGGGTAAAACAGTTCAGGCATTAACGATGCTGGAGCAGTATAAAAAAACCAATGGCACTTTGACAGCAATAGTTATTTGCCCAACTACTTTAATTTATAACTGGAAGAATGAAATTAAAAAGTTCACACCGAACTTAACGTATCATATTCATCATGGAAATGTCAGACTTCGAAGCAAAGAAGAGTTGCTAAAAAGCAATGTAATTATTACTACATACGGCACATTGAGAAGCGACATCAATCTTTTTCTTTCAATATTGTTTGATTATGTAGTGTTAGATGAAAGCCAGGCCATTAAAAATCCGTCTTCAAAAGTAACGAAAGCAGCAACATTATTGACGGCAAAAAACCGCTTGTGCATGAGTGGTACTCCACTACAAAACAATACGTTTGATATTTTTGCTCAAATGAATTTTTTAAATCCAGGTTTGCTTGGAAGCATAGAGTTTTTTAGAAACGAATTTGCAACACCTATAGATAAGTTTGGAGAGCCCGAGCAAAAAGAGCATTTGAGAAAATTGTTGTATCCTTTTATTTTACGTAGAACGAAAGAACAAGTTGCCAAAGATCTTCCTGAAAAAACAGAAACAATTTTGTTTTGTGAAATGGAAAATGAACAAAGGGTAATCTATGACTCTTACAGAAATATTTACAGAGATAAAATTCTAGGAGCAATTGATCAACAAGGCATAGAAAAATCGCAGCTAACGATTTTGCAGGGATTGATGAAGCTTCGTCAAATATGCGACAGCCCTGCGATTTTGAATGAGGATGAAAAATATGCCAACCATTCCATTAAGCTGGACGAGCTTTCAAGAGAAGTTTCGGAAAATATCGGTCAACACAAAGCATTGATATTTTCACAGTTCCTGGGCATGCTTTCGCTAATCAAAGAAAAATTAAAAGAGCAAAATGTGGCTTTTGAGTATTTTGATGGCAGCACATCTGCGCCGGAAAGAGAAAGAGCGATACAGAATTTTCAGAACAACGATGAGTGCAGGGTGTTTTTAATTTCACTTAAAGCGGGAGGCGTTGGTTTAAACTTAACAGCAGCAGATTATGTATATATAGTTGACCCATGGTGGAATCCTGCAGTTGAACAGCAAGCTATAGACAGAACACATAGAATTGGTCAAACAAAAAATATCTTCGCTTATCGTATGATTTGTGTTGACACCATCGAAGATAAAATTTTACAATTGCAGGAACGAAAAAAAATATTGGCTAAAGAGCTGATAGCCGATGAGTCCGGATTTGTAAAAGCGCTAACAAAGGCGGATGTAGAATATTTGTTTAGCTAAGTGTATTTTAATAGTCAATCAATTGCTCAATCATTTCTGGTATTTCTCTCCATTCATATTGTTGGTTACGAAGCTGAGGTTCGAAGCCGGCTTCTTTGATAGCTTCTTGTATCGTTTTACTGGTAAATCTGTGTGGCGCACCGGCAGCGCTTACAACATTTTCCTCAATCATAATACTTCCAAAATCGTTGGCACCAGCTTGTAAACAAAGTTGTGCAATAGGCTTGCCTACTGTTAACCAGCTGGCTTGAATGTTTTTAATATTGGGTAGCATAATTCTACTTGTGGCAATCATCCGAATATATTCTTCAGAGGTAGTAAGGTTTTGTACTCCGCGAATTTTTGCTAGTAAAGTATCTACATCCTGAAACGTCCAGGGTATGAAAGCAAGAAATCCTTTTGCATTTTCAGGTTTTCTGCTTTGCACTTCTCTTATTTTTACAAGATGTTCAAATCGTTCAGTTAAGGTCTCTACATGCCCAAACATCATAGTGGCAGAAGAGGTAATGTTAAGTTTATGGGCTTCATGCATAATATCTAGCCACTCCTGGGCGCCACATTTCCCCTTACTGATTAATCGTCTAACCCTGTCCGTTAGTATTTCTGCCCCTGCACCGGGAAGACTATCCATTCCTGCATCTTTCAATGCCATTAAAACATCGCGATGAGTGCTTTTTTCTAGTTTAGTGATATGTGCAATCTCCGGGGGTCCTAAAGTATGTAATTTGATATTTGGATATAAAGACTTCAATTCACTAAAAAGGGTTACATAAAAATCAAGCCCTAATTCAGGGTGATGACCGCCTTGTAATAACAATTGATCACCGCCGTATTTAATGGTTTCTTCAATTTTTATTTTATAGGTTTCAATATCAGTAATGTATGATTCACTATGCCCGGGGATTCTGAAGAAGTTGCAAAATTTACAATTGGCTACACAAACATTGGTGGTGTTTACATTCCGGTCTATTTGCCAGGTAACTTTACCATGTGGAACCTGAATTTTTTTTAGTTCATTGGCCACATATATCAACTCAGTTAAAGGGGCGTTTTCAAAAAGGAATACGCCTTCTTCCACACTTAAAAATTCAAAGTTCAATGCTTTGGTCAGTAAATTGTTGATGTTCATTATGGTGCTTTAATATAAAACAAAATTAAGCTCAATTGGTTGATTGTTTTCTTGTTTATTTTAAATGTTTCATAGATTCAATTATTTCAAGGGTAGGTTCCAAAAACAGCTCTATTTTCGATAAATAAATGTTTAAAACATCAAAAGAAGAGAGAAAAAAATCTTTTTTCTTTTCATTCACCATTTAAATGGTAATTTTTGAAACACCATAAAGCAAAACAAGCCTAACTTTGCGCCATGATTAAGTTTGAAAAATTTATCTTGGAGAATGGATTGCGCGTATTGGTTCATGAGGACAAAAGCACGCCTATGGCGGTTTTGAATGTTTTGTACGATGTTGGTGCAAAAGATGAGAATCCTGAAAAAACAGGCTTTGCACATCTGTTTGAACACTTAATGTTTGGAGGCAGCAAAAATATTCCTACTTATGATGAGCCGTTACAATTGGCGGGAGGAGAAAACAACGCTTTTACTACCAATGATTTGACCAACTATTATTGTCAGCTACCTGCAGAAAATATAGAAACAGCTTTTTGGCTGGAAAGCGACAGAATGTTAAGCCTAGCGTTCAGTAAAAAAAGCCTGGAGGTGCAACGCAAAGTTGTTTGCGAAGAGTTTAAGGAACACTATATCAATAAACCCTATGGAGGTGTATGGCACAAGTTGAGAAATCTTGCCTATACAGTACATCCGTATAAATGGATGACCATAGGTGCTTCATTGAAGCATGTAGAAGATGCGACACTGGAAGATGTAAAAGATTTTTTTTACAAACATTATACACCCTGTAATGCCATATTGGTTGTAGCGGGAAATATTGATATAGAAAATATAAAAACACTTTCAGAGAAGTGGTTTGGTCCCATTCCGTCAGGGAAAAAATACAACCGATCAATTCAGGCAGAACCCTCTCAAACTGCCCCGCGTCACTTAGAAGTGAAGTCTGGCGTACCATTAGATGCGTTGTATAAATGCTGGCATATTTATCCCCGAATGGATAAACGTTATTATGCTTGCGATTTGATTTCAGACATTTTGAGCGGAGGTGGGTCTTCCCGTTTATTTCAAAGCCTTGTAAAAGAAAAACAACTGTTCAGCAATTTGGATTGTTATCATTTTGGTAGCACGGATGCGGGATTGATGACTATTGAAGGAAAACTGGTAAAAGGCGTAGATATAAAAGAAGCAGAAAAGGCGGTGATGGAAGAGATAATGAAACTGCAAACAGAAGGTATTTCTCAAACCGAGTTGGAAAAAGTAAAAAACAAAGCAGAAAGTGCGATGGCTTTTGAAGATATGAGTTTAATGAACAGGGCTTCCAGCATCGCTATGTATGAGTTGTTGGGAGATGCCAATCTCATCAACACAGAGCTTTCAATTTATCAAGCTGTTACGGCTGAAGAAATCAAAGAACAAAGTCGCATCATTTTTGATGACAACAATTGCAGCACGATGTATTATTTAAGCGATAACTAAATTACATGAACAGAAAGATAGCCCCAAACATAAAAGATGCGATTGATTATAAATTGCAACTAAAACCCTACGAGCATATAAAACTGGATAATGGCATAAGTGTATATAGTGTAAATGCCGGAGCACAAGAAGTGGTTCAACTGGAGATGGTATTTTATGCAGGAAATTCCTTTGAGCAACAAAGAGGAGTTGCCGCAGCCACCAATTTTCTTTTGAAAAATGGAACAAGCACAAAAACAGCTTTTCAAATCAATGAGGCGTTTGAATACTATGGAGGTTATTGTAACAGAGCCTGCTACAATGAAACCGCAGTAATTTCTTTGCATAGTCTGACAAAACATGTGAATAAGCTGCTTCCTGTAATGTATGAAATGCTTACAGATGCTGTATTTCCGGAGGAAGAATTAAAAGTGTATAAGCAAAATGCTCAACAAAGATTAAAAGTCAACTTACAAAAAGCAGAGTTTGTTGCCGGTAGATTGATAGATAGTTATGTGTATGGAGAAAACCATCCATACGGCGTATATACGAATCCGTTAGATATAGAAAGTTTACATACAGAAGTCTGTAAGAAGTTTTATGAGCAATATTACCTTAATGGTAATTGCATCATTTTTGCAGCAGGAAATTTCCCCGAACAATTTATAAAAGAATTGAACGCGGTTTTCGGAAAATTAAAAGTCAACACAACCTCAATTAAAGCCCCAGTAGTGGATGCTGTTCCTGCAGTAGAAAAAAAATACCGCATAAATAATGATCCAAATGCAGTTCAGGGGGCAATTAGACTGGCTTCACCTTTTCCAAATAGACATCATCCTGATTTCAAAAAAGCAATGGTATTAAATACATTGTTTGGTGGATTTTTTGGAGCCAGGTTGATGAGTAATATTAGAGAGGATAAGGGATATACTTATGGTATATATAGTTATATCCAAAACCATTTACAAGAAACGGCATGGGTGGTAAGTACCGAGGCGGGTAAAGATGTATCGGAGGCAACGATTGAAGAGGTTTACAAAGAAATGAAACGTTTGCGTGAAGAAAAAATTGGGGAAGATGAATTGTTGTTGGTTAGAAATTATATGATTGGTGGAATATTGGGAGAGCTGGATGGCCCGTTTCAGATCATGGCGAAGTGGAAGAACATCGTCCTTAATAATTTAGATGAAACTTATTTTTACGATTCTGTGAAGGAGATAAAAACAGTCAGTGCAGATGCGCTGATGGAGTTAGCAAACAAATATTTGTTACCTGAAAAGTTTTACGAATTGGTTGTGTATTGATTTGAAAGTAAAAATTAAAAAGTGAAAAATCAATAATAAAAAACTCAACTCTCCCAACTATTGAACGTAAGAAAGTATGTGCTACTAACTGAAGTATCAGCTTTAGTTAAATTACCATGAAGCCATTGATAGGAGAACAACTACTCATTTCTTTTTCGTACAATCTCTAATGCTTGTATAAAATATTTCCCACACTTCTTATAATTTCCGAAGCGAAGATTTTTGTATGTTTTATTTGTCTGTAGGTCTGTAATTCCGAAATAGATATCGGTACTGGGCGCTTGTCTTCCGTAACTTGTAAATTCCCCTTTATTGAAATCCATGTAAGTATTAAAAGTATAAAAATGCGAGGAAGTGTTTTGTTTATTTTCAGATGAACTTTTACGAGTTTCGAATTTGCCCCTGTAATATTTTTCAAAAGAAGCCACAACGTAATTATCAACTTTATTGTTTCCGGATGAAATTATGATGACAGTAGAATTTCCTTTTCCAAAATCAGCGGGAATTTGATCATTTTTAAGAAATGTTTTTGTAGAAACACACGAAGTGAAAAATAAAACATAAGAAAATAAAAATCCAAATTTTATATCTTTCATAAGCAATAGGTGGTTTTAAAAATGACGATGAGCAAACAAAATTAAATAATCGGGAAATAATTTCAAAAACAGAAACCTGCGAATAAGAGCATAATGACTTGGCCCCTCATAAAAATTATTAACAATATTCTATCTGACACATTACGTTGAGGACAAAGGACTTTACTTTTAATAAATATTGATAAAAGAAGGTCCCTAAAAACAAGAACCCCGACTTGGTCGGGGTTCTTTATGCGGCTTCAATTTAAATATTTTATACAATCGCATAGGACTCAGAAGCCTTGTTCTCTTTAGGGTTGGATGTGATCAGGTTTGGTTTGTGTGTTTTTGTAGGATTTGGATTATTGCTTTTTTAGGGTTCGGATAACAATGATTAATTGTCTGAAGTAAAACTAACCTTAATAAAATTACGAGAGAACAGGTTTGATAATCGAAAATCAAAATCAAGTTTTTTTACCTTTTTTAATTAAGTAGAGCTACTTACTCACTTAAAAATAGGTTAATAAATAAATTTAAAAAGTTAAAAATAAAAACCCTTGCAACTATTGAGCTGTTGAACATTTGAACGAATGTGCTGTTCTGTTCGCGCCGGTGTTCCACAGGGCACCGGTGTGGAAAAGAGTATAAGGACTCTGTCCTTTTTCACATTTTTGAAATATCATTTTTTCTTTTAAAAAACCGTTGTTTTTCCTAAGGTCAAATTCTCGACATTTTTCAACTTCGTTGATATGTCTTCAAAATACAAACTAAGAGATGCTGAAATACCTCATTTTATAACATTTACTATTGTTGGATGGCTGGACGTTTTTACAAGAGATGACTACAGAGATATTGTTGTGAATTGTTTACAATATTGTATTGAAAACAAAGCGCTTAATTTACATGCATGGGTAATAATGACAAATCATGTTCACTTAATTGTTAGTAGCTCCACAAATAACCTTTCAGGACTGGTAAGAGATATAAAAAAGTATACGAGCAAAAAAATTACAGAAGCGGTATTAAAAAATAAAAGAGAAAGCAGACGAGAATGGATAATTAACATGCTTGAATATGCAGGAAAAGTAAATAACGATAATAAATATTATCAATTTTGGAAAAAATACTATCACCCTATTCAACTTAGTAACTCTAGAAGACTTGAAATAGCATTAAATTATCTGCATAACAATCCCGTTAAGGCGGGCTTTGTGTGGGAACCCTGGCATTATAAATACAGCAGCGGTATAGATTATTATACAAATGAAAAAGGGTTAATAGTCATACATAGATTATAATTAGGACAAAGTCCTTGGTCTTTTATAAACACCGGTCGCAGACCGGCGCTATTATAACAATTCAAAACTTAAAAGTAAAAATTCAAAACCCTTGAAACCGTCGAACTGTTGAACATTTGAACGAATGTGCTGTCGCAGACCGGCGCTATTATAACAAATCAAAATTTAAATGTAAAAATCTCAACTCTTGCAACTATTGAACTGTTGAACATTTGGATCCCAGCACGACGACTTTAATCAATTCGCTAACAAGTACTCCCAGGCTTTATCAAATGAACTAATTACATTTCCCACCCCATCTTTAGGAACATAAGAATCAAGACAAGTAATGTTATGATCTGGAAACAAAACGCTTATGAAAGGAGTGGCAGCGGTTGTGAGCATGTGGCTATTGTTATAAGGAGGCATATTCGAGTCAATGCTGACAGCGGGCCCTTGTATTCCCATTTCCGACAATTGCGTTTGTACATTACCGTAAGCAAATATCTGATCTCTAATTCCATTGAATGAATAGAACTTTGAGATTGGCGTCGCTCCCGGTTGACTCACCCAACTGGCGCTTGCTCCCAAATTACTGTTCCAATCAATAGAAGAAAAACTAATGGCCCTATCCACCGACACTTGTTTGGCAATATAAAATGCGTGTCCCCCACCCTGAGAATGACCGGCTAAAACACATTTACTCCAGTTGATGTCGTTGTTAAAAATATATTGACCCCAATTTTGGTTGGGATATGTCAGCTGTAAATAACTCAATAATCGTAAAAGCCGGTTTTTTATACAATTATCTGTATTCACATTTACACCTGCAGTTTGATCTGTTCCATCAAAAATCTCTTGTCTGCATCGACCAAACTCACCTAAATCACTATTAGTTGCAGCGGATGTATATAGATCACTATTATTGGGATATGTCAACCCGATGGCATGATACCCAAGAGCGGCGGCTTTCTTTACAATTAATTTATAGTATGAAGGAGATCCTGTTGTTCCTGGAAGAAACACAAATAATTTATTTAATAAAGTTGATCTATTGTCGAAGCATACTTCATGCTCGTTATTGTAAGAACTAATAAAAGGATTCGTGGAGGAAGGAAGAATATTGTACTCGTATAGCTTTAATGTATCAGAGTTATTATTGTTTCCGTTGTTAATAATTATAGTTTCCTTTTTTTTGCAGCTCAAACACAGCAACAACAGAGATAAAGCAAAAGCACACTTTTTCATACAAATTAAGTTTTAAAGAAACAGGTTAAATTTATTAATTCTTAGAAATTGTTCATGAAATTTGTTTATGCGGTAAGGCTTTTAATCTTTTATACAACGAACCGAAAAGCCATATTTTTTATTTCCACATCCAAACCTTACAATGTCGTTTGAACTATAGTGTAAATATCTATACCAGGCAGTCAAAGAGTCAAATTTTGAAGAAGACCACCAATGCCCAATACTTTCTATATAAGTGAAAGCGCCGTATTCATCACGATTACCACCAGGAAGAGCAGTAAATCCATAATCATCATCAGCGCCAGTGTTTGGATTTGTCCAGTGAGACAATCCACGCTCTTTCAACTTTCCCCCCGCCCTCGTGATTTGATATCCTTGATAAAAAGTATCTGCATTATTGTCTATGCATTTTATCAAAGTATTCCATTCTGCATCAGTTGCTATATGCCACCCATTAGGCGCTAGTCCCCTTTCATCATTAACAGCATAAAAATTGTATAATTTTCCATAGATGGCATATTTTTCACTGTCATTATTATACCAGCACCACGCACCGGTAGTTAAATTAGCCCATTGTGCCGGGTTTTTTATTTGGGGTATTATGTCACCATTATTATAATGATTAATGCTAAGATTCTTGCTCATCCAAACTTGATTACAAATCTTGACAGCAATTGATGTATCAGCATTTAAATTTACTTTGGTGGAGGTGCTTTTGCATCCAAATGAAAAAACTAGAGCAACCAATAAAAAAAGCTTCAAAAACATTTATTTGCAGTTAGAAGTGAAGTTATAAAAATAATAAAATTATTTTTTATCATGATTTCCTGTCCTTTATTGTTAAAATAAACTAACAACTGTTAGTTTTTAAATTTTTTAATACTATATTTGAAGTAAAATAAAATCTATCGCTATGTCTATTCATGAACTTGAAAAAATATTTCAGAATAAAATTGACAAGGAAATTAAAATAGAGCCAAAAGATTGGATGCCGGAAGCTTATCGCAAAACCAACATTCGTCAAATAAGTCAACATGCGCATAGTGAAATTGTGGGAATGTTGCCCGAAGGCAATTGGATAAGCCGCGCCCCTTCATTAAAAAGAAAAGCGATTTTAATTGCCAAAGTACAAGATGAGGCAGGCCATGGCTTGTATTTATATTCAGCAGCAGAAACGCTGGGGTCAAGTCGCGAACAAATGATTGATGATTTGCACAGCGGCAAAGCAAAATACTCTTCCATTTTCAATTACCCAACTTTAACTTGGGCAGATATGGGTGCAGTAGGATGGTTGGTGGATGGTGCGGCTATATTAAACCAGGTAATGCTTTGCAGAACATCTTACGGGCCTTATGCAAGAGCAATGGTGCGTATTTGCAAAGAAGAAAGCTTTCATCAACGCCAAGGTTTTGAATCTCTTTTGGTGTTAAGTAAAGGAACCAAAGAACAACGTGATATGTGTCAAGACGCAATCAATCGCTGGTGGTGGCCAAGTTTGATGATGTTTGGTCCAAAAGACAGCGAAAGTACGAACAGCGATCAAAGCATTAAATGGAAAATAAAAAGAAAAACAAACGACGAGCTTCGTCAGCAATTCGTTGATATGATTGCCGAGCAAGTAAAATTATTGGGAATGACCCTACCCGACCCACACTTGAAATGGAACGAATCAAGAAAACATTATGATTTTGGAGAAATCAATTGGGATGAATTCTGGAATGTGGTAAAAGGAAATGGCCCTTGCAATAAACAACGGTTGGAAGCAAGAGTAAAAGCCCACGAAGAAGGCACATGGGTAAGAGAAGCTGCGCTGGCTTATGCTGTAAAGAAACAATCAAGAACCAAGGCAAAAGTCGCTTAATCAAATTAATTTTAAAATTGAATTTACATGAATATTCAAATCAGAAAATTTTACTACGGAGATATTCCTGAAGAAACAGGCGGCAACTCAAGCTCAAGCAATGCAAGCAATGAAACCGGTTGGCCTTTATGGGAAGTATTCATCCGCAGCAAACAAGGCCTTGATCATAAACATGCAGGTAGTTTACATGCTGCAGATGCACAAATGGCCATTGAGAATGCAAGAGATGTTTACACAAGAAGACAAGAAGGGGTTAGTATTTGGGTGGTGGAAAGTAAACACATCCATGCAACCAATCCAGATGAAGCCGAAATGTTTTATGAACCAGCTTCGGATAAGGTATACAGACACCCTACTTTTTATGACTTACCCGATGAAGTAAAACACATGTAACATCCGGTTCTTTAGTAAATAAATCTTCTTGAAATCATTCAGCATACAATGAGCCAAACTATCAACCAAACACTACAACTTGCAGACACTTGTCTGATTCTCGGACAAAGAAACAGCGAATGGTGCGCACATGGTCCAATATTGGAACAGGACATTGCTATTACCAATATTACATTGGATCTGATAGGACAGGCAAGAAATTTTTACCAATATGCAGCAACATTGATTTCCAAAAATGAAAATAAAAATATTACCGAAGACACTCTAGCTTATTTAAGAACTGAAAGAGAATTTAAAAACTTCTTGATATGCGAATTACCTAATGGTGATTGGGCTAACACAGTGCTTCGCCAGTTTTTTTTTAGCTGTTTTCAGCTGCTTTTATTTGAAGAATTAGAAAAGAATTCTGATACACAACTTGCTGCAATAGCAACAAAATCCCTCAAAGAAATAAAATATCACATTAAATGGAGCAGCGAATGGGTAATAAGACTTGGAGACGGAACGGAAGAAAGCAATAATAGAATCAACAATGCTGTTCAACAACTTTGGCCATATACAGGAGAGTTTTTCATGCCTGCCGACTATGAAATCATTTCTGTTTCTTCTCTGAAAGAAAAATGGCTTCAATCAATTAAAGATGTTTTTGATGAAGCAACATTGACGATACCACAAAACATTTTTATGCAAAGTGGCGGAAAAGATGGGGTACATACAGAACACTTGGGCTATGTATTGTCTGAACTTCAATATTTACAAAGGGTCTATCCCGGTGCTGAATGGTAAAATACATTTCATTGAATCAAATAGAAAAAATATACTCATTACTGGAACAAGTTTCAGATCCGGAAATACCAGTGTTGTCTGTACTTGATTTAGGTATGGTGAGAGATGTGATTTGTAAGGAAGAAGAAGTTGAAGTAATTATAACACCTACTTATTCCGGTTGTCCTGCCACTGATGCCATTGCTTTTGACATAAAATTAAAATTGTTGGAAAACGGATATTCAAAAGTAAAAGTAACCTACACGTTAACACCAGCTTGGACTACAGACTGGATGACGCAAAAAGGAAAGATTAAACTCAAAGAATATGGAATAGCCCCACCCAAAAATAAAACAGCCAATCAAAATAATTCACGTATACACAAAATGTTGTTTGAAGAAGAGGATTCAATCGAGTGCCCAAGATGTCAATCAACAAACACAGTATTGTTGAGTCAGTTTGGTTCCACAGCTTGTAAAGCACTTCATCAATGTTTGGAATGCAAAGAGCCGTTTGACTACTTCAAGTGTCATTAATAGTTGTAACTTTATTTTCTTCAAAAAATAAATGGATGAACATATCTGTATACTTAGAAGAAGCAGCGCAAGTGTCAGTTGCTTTTTTAATTGGATCCATTCTTGGACTGGAAAGAGAATTTAGAAGTAAGCCGGCAGGATTCAGAACGATGATTTTGATTTCTGTAGGATCTTGTTTGTATACAATTCTTTCTCAGGAACTAGGCGGTATTTCAAGCAGCGACCGAATTGCCAGCAATATTGTAACGGGTATTGGTTTTATTGGTGCCGGAGTTATTTTTAAAGAAGGTATTTCTGTGAACGGACTTACTACTGCCGCATTGATTTGGGTTACAGCAGCACTGGGAATGGCCATAGGTTACAAGAATTATCCTTTAGCCATTGTAGTTACATTAATTGTAGTAGTTGCTTTGTTTGTATTGGAACCTGTTCAAAGAGTTATCAACAGATTTCACCGGGTGAAAGATTATAAAATTCGAACAATAGAAGCTGGAAATAATTTTAAGAAAGACCTCGAAATATTTTTTTCAGAAAATGGGCTAACATTCCGTTGTATGAAAGTTATCAAAGATAACCACGATGCGGTATATCTATACAGAATAAGTTCTCCCGACAGAAATTACGATTTAGTAAATCATTTTTTATTGGATCATTTAGAAGTGAAAAGTTTTGATGTTTAATTTAAAAAAAGAATATGTCAAGTATATTATTAGAAATAAAAGAAAGTGTTGGATTTATCACACTAAACAGGCCCGAAAAATTCAATGCATTCAATAGAGAAATGGCCTTGTTGTTACAAGATAAGCTGGATGAGTGTGCTTCCAAAAATGAAGTAAGATGTATCTATCTAACGGGAACGGGCAAGGCATTTTGTGCCGGACAAGATTTAGGCGAGGTAACCGGAGAAAACCCAGCAACCTTTGATAAAATATTATTGGAGCATTATAATCCAATTATTAAAAGAATTCGTTCAATACCCAAGCCGGTTGTTTGTGCTGTGAATGGAGTTGCTGCAGGGGCGGGAGCAAATATTGCTATCTGTTGTGACATCGTGGTAGCAAATGAAACAGCTTCGTTTGTGCAAGCTTTTTCCAAAATTGGACTAATACCGGATTGCGGAGGAACCTATTTTTTACCACGATTAATAGGCTTACAAAAAGCCACCGCATTAATGATGCTGGGAGACAAAGTCTCTGCAGAAGAGGCGGAAAGAATAGGAATGATTTACAAATACTTTCCTGCAGAAAAGTTTTCGGAAGAATCAACATCTATAGCCAAAACACTTGCCATGATGCCCACTCAGGCTTTTGCACTAACAAAGCAAGCTTTGAATGAATCCATGCAAAGCAATTTGGAGCAACAACTAAACTTAGAAGACAAACTTCAATACAAAGCTGCAAACACCAGCGATTATAGAGAAGGTGTTAGTGCTTTTTTGGAAAAAAGAATACCCGTTTTCAAAGGCGAATAAAACATAAATATGGAACAAGAAATAAAGGCAAGAAAAGTGGTCGATCACATGATGCAACATGATCAATTCAGCCAATGGCTGGGTATTGAAGTGTTGGAAATAAAAGAAGGTTACAGCAAAATAAAAATGATTGTTAGAGAAGAAATGATAAATGGCCTAGGAATTGTTCATGGAGGAATCGCATTTTCTTTAGCAGATAGTGCTTTTGCTTTTGCCTGTAACAATAGGAACAATCTTTCCGTAGCATTGGATACTTCCATTAATTTTTTAAAACCCGTGCATGTAAATGATGTTTTAATTGCAGAAGCAAAAGAAATACACAACGGAAAATCTACAGGATTGTATCACATCACCATTACCAATCAGCATCAGCATGATGTAGCAGTTTTTAAAGGAACTTGCTTCAGGACACAAAAAAATCTTATTTAGCGACGTATGATTTATGAATTTAAAAACATGATTCCGGTTGTTGACCCAAGCTCCTTTGTTCACCCACAAGCATGTGTTACAGGAAATGTAATTATTGGAAAAAATGTGTATGTAGGCCCAGGAGCAGCCATCAGAGGCGATTGGGGACAAATCATCATAGAGGATGGCTGCAATGTGCAGGAAAATTGTACCATACACATGTTTCCCGGAACAACTGTCGTTCTAAAAGAGAATGCTCATATAGGACATGGTGCGATTATTCATGGAGCAAACATTGGAAGAAACTGTTTGATAGGGATGAATGCAGTTATTATGGATAATGTACAACTAGGAGACGAGTGTATTGTAGGCGCATTGACTTTTATAAAAGCAGCTGAAATTTTCGAACCCCGCAGTTTAATTGTAGGCAATCCCGGAAAAAAAATAAAAGAAGTTTCAGATGAAATGATACAATGGAAATCTACAGGAACGTCTTTGTATCAAGAATTGCCGAATGAAATGAAGACACATTTTAAAGTCTGTGAACCTTTAACATCAATACCTTCAGACAAAAAAGTACAATATCCCGAATATAAAACATGGAATGAGTCAAAAAAATAATCTGCATCATTTCTCAATAAGCGATAAACTCCTCTCATAATCAATAATTCAGCCCAATCAACCCTACCTTTGTGCTTCATGGAAAAATCAAATTTTGTAGACCAGATAAAAATATTTTGCAGAAGCGGTCATGGCGGTGCAGGCAGTAAGCATTTTCTCAGAAACAAACTAACGGCAATGGGTGGCCCTGATGGCGGAGATGGGGGTCGTGGCGCACACATTATTTTGAAAGGCAACTCTCAGTTGTGGACATTATTGCATTTACGATATTTTAAAAATGTATTGGCAGAGGATGGAGGAAATGGTGCAGGCAACAACTCCACAGGAAAAAATGGAAAAGATATTATTATTGAAGTTCCTTTAGGTACCATTGCTAGAGACGAAGAAACCAATGAACTGGAAGCAGAAATATTAGAGCATGGACAAGAAATAATATTAATGAGAGGTGGCAGGGGTGGATTGGGAAACAGCAACTTTAAAACAGCCACCAACCAAGCACCTGAATATGCTCAACCCGGTGAAGAAGGACAAGAGGGAATCAAAATACTTGAACTCAAAGTATTGGCAGACGTAGGTTTGGTAGGCTTTCCAAATGCCGGAAAATCTACCTTACTATCAAGCATAACCGCAGCAAAGCCAAAAATTGCAGACTATGCATTTACAACGCTTGTTCCGCAATTGGGAATGGTAGAATACAGAGATTCACGGAGTTTTTGTATGGCAGATTTACCCGGAATTATTGAAGGTGCAGCCGAAGGAAAAGGATTGGGTCACAGGTTTCTTAGGCATATTGAAAGAAATGCCGTACTCTTATTTCTTATTCCCGCAGACAGCAAAGACCATCGAAAAGAATTTGAAATACTAAAATTGGAATTGGAAAAATACAATCCGGAAATGTTGCAAAAAGATTTTGTGATTGCAATTAGCAAATCTGATATGCTGGACGAGGAACTCAAAGAAGCAATAGCAAAGGAACTACCGAAAAATATTCCACATGTGTTTATTTCTTCAGTGACTGGCTATCAATTACAACAACTGAAAGATTTATTGTGGAATACACTTAATACAACAAGAATATAAAAGTCTTTAGCGGAAATGTCTTTTAGAAAAATCATCTATTTTATAAACCCAATTTCCGGTACAAAGGGAAAGGAGCGTTTGATTCAATTGATTAAATTTCGCACATCAAGAGAAAACATTCCATTTGAAATTCTCTATACAACTAAAGAAGGCAATTATTCATTTCTTCAAAATAAAATTGCTGAAGAAAAAATAACCGATGTAATTATTTGCGGAGGTGATGGAACAATCAATAAAATCACATCTTTTTTATTAAACACTCCTGTTAATGTAGGAGTGATACCCATGGGATCAGGAAATGGGCTTGCTTTTGCCGCCGGAATCAGCAGAAATCCCACAAAAGCTTTAGATATAATTTTTAAAGGAAAAGCCAAATCAGTAGACGGCTTTTTTTTAAACAACCACTTCAGTTGTATGTTGTCGGGTTTGGGTTTTGATGCCAAGGTCGCATATGATTTTTCTCAACAAAAAAAAAGAGGCTTGTTTACTTACATTCTGTTATCAACCAAAAACTTCTTTACATCCAAGAACTATAGCTTTACTATAGATGTAAATGAAAAAAAAATACATACAAAAGCATTATTCATAAGCATAGCAAATAGTAATCAATTTGGAAACAATGTGACCATCGCTCCTCAGGCGAGTTTAAGTGACGGCTTATTGGATTTGGTTGTAGTAACCAAAATGAACAGATTGCTTACCATGTTTGTATTAATCAAACATTTGTTGCAGGGAAAGATTGAAGAGCATTCAGACTTAATGGCTGGTAAAAAAAGAGTTTTGTATTTGCAGTCTAAAAAAATTACTATTCAAAATCCGGAATTAGCTCCATTGCATATTGACGGAGAACCAGTTGATACAGAAAAGAATCTTGAGATAAATGTGGTAGAAAACGCCTTTAAATTAATTCAACCTTCATAGATCTGCTGTTTTTCGAAAGAAATAACAATACGGTCAAAGACATTACTATTAGCATGGCTGTGAATTGATGAGCCACTCCAACGTATACAAAAGTAGACGTGTTCGTGGATGTCATTAAAGCAGTTACCCCCAGTAAAATCTGAATGAAAACTAAAATAAAAAAAAGTGCGCTTGTTTTTTTATACAAATCCCAATGTATTAATCTGTTGCTTTTTACCAAAAACAAAAGCGATAATGCAAAAATTAAATAGCCGATTCCACGATGAATAAAATGAATTGCGAGTTTGTTGTTTATTAAATTACTAGCCCATGGAGAAAGCTCGTTTATTTGAGAGGGCAGAAAAGCACCATTGATTGATGGCCAGGTTGGTGCGGAAGAAGCAGCTTTCAGCCCGGCCATAAAACCTCCGTAGATTAATTGAAAAAACACTGCAATCAAAATAAATATTAATAATTTTTCTTGGCTTGAAATCATTCTATTTTCTATTCGTGGATTCAAATGGCTCATTGCAAACCAAAGTGTGTATGATAGAAGGATAAGTGCTGCAATAAAATGAGTAGTAAGCTCAACATGTCCAACAAAATACTTCTCCGGCACCAATCCGCTTTTTACCATAATCCAACCAATGGCTCCTTGAATTCCACCTAATACAAACAATACAATCAACGGCGTAACGGTAGATTTACTGAATTTCTTTTTTACTAAAAAATAAGTAAAGCCAACGAGAAACACCATTCCCATTAATCTTGCCCAAAGCCGATGAAACCATTCCCAAAAAAAGATAAATTTAAAATCGCTGATAGAAAAAGACTGATGTACATATTTGAACTGATCGGTATGACGATACTTTTCAAATTCTGTTTGCCATGCAATATCACCAATGGGAGGAAGTGCTCCGGTAATAGGTTTCCATTCAGTGATGGATAAACCTGATTCAGTTAAACGGGTAATACCACCCAACAATACCTGTATTACAATCATTCCAACTCCTGCCAACAGCCATAGAGCAATTTGACGATTGTTTTTCAATTTTGTTTCCTGTAGATTCATTTTTTATACCAGCTTATTTTAGTTAGGATGGTGACATAGCATTATTTCGCTTATGACATTTTTCCGTTGATAACTTTATATTTGTAAAGGTAAGATTGAATGTTTTCTTATCAAGAAAATGAAATAACATTCAATTATTTTTGCTGACAATCATTAAACAAAATGCTTGAAAAATATTTTGATAAAACAAAAATTGAGGCTGGTGTGGATGAAGCAGGAAGAGGATGTTATGCGGGCCCTGTATTTGCCGCTGCAGTCATTCTGCCTAATGACTTTTATCATCCTTTATTAAACGATAGTAAAAAACTTTCTGAAAAACAAAGAGAACTGTTAAGGCCGATTATTGAAAAAGAAAGCATTTCATTTGGTGTAGCAATGGTTGACAATATCGAAATAGACCAAATAAACATACTGCAGGCATCCTATAAAGCCATGCATCTTTCTCTCGACAAGTTAAAAAAAGCCCCACAACTTTTATTGATAGATGGAAACAGGTTTAAGCCGTATAAAAAAACATCACACAAATGTATTGTTAAAGGAGATGGAAAATATGCATCCATTGCCGCGGCAAGCATATTAGCTAAGACATACAGAGACGAGTTTATGCAAAAACTTCACCATAAATATGAAGTATATGGTTGGGATAAAAACAAAGGATATGGAACGGCTGTTCATAGAAAAGCCATTGAAAACTTTGGATTATGTGAATTCCACAGAAAGACCTTTAACATTCTACCCTCACAATCAAAGCTTTTTTAGAAGAATTACCTTTTAAACAAAAGATCTGCACTAATAGGAAAGTGGTCGCTCAGCTTTTTCTTAAAACGCCCGAATTGTAATACTTCAAATTTATTGTCAGCGAAAATATTGTCTATTCTTAAAGTCGGGGAAATACCATCATAAGTATTTCCTATCCCCAACCCCTTTTCTGCAAAGGCATTTTGCATATTTTTTCCAATTGTAGTGTATGCGTAACTGTTAGGTACGTCATTAAAATCGCCACAAAGAATAATTGGATAGGGGCTTTTATTGATAACAGCTCTGATGTGGTTGCTTTGGCGCTGTCTGTTTTGTATGCCTACCTTGAGTTTCCATAAAATGTTTTTAGATTCTTCTATGCCCGTTTGATTACTAAAACTTGGATTGTCAAGATATGATTTGTTTTTTTTAGAGAGTCTGAATGTTTGTAAGTGAATATTGAAAACCCGGAATGTATCATGGCCCCTAACAATATCGGAATATTGAAAAGTGGAATTATAATCATAGGGTTTAAATACAAGCGTTTCTTTTTTTATAATCGGATATCTGCTGAAAGTGATTATACCGTAATGATGCATTTTATCGAAGTCAAAAACAGGATTGAAAGAATAGAAATATTCAGACATGCCAATTTTTTTCTGAAATTCATTAATAAAGTTGATACGATGTTGTGCGCTGTCTCCAATCACCATTTCCTGAAAACAGGCGATGTCCGGATTGATGTCATTTATCAACCAGAACATTTCTTTCTTCTTTTCCGGATGAGACTTGTGTTCGAGTATATTGAATAATTCAACATTCCAGCTCATTACGCGAATGGAGGCGTCTTGTTTTTTAAAAGAAAAATTATAAGAAGTATTGAGCGGAAATACCTGCTTCAGCGGCTTCCAACAAACCAGGATTGTCCCGAGGCTTACAAGACTTAACATTGGCTTTGCAAATAGCCAAAATAAAAAAAACAATAGAACTGATATTAAAACATAAATGGTGGCAAACGAAAATAGGCCGGTAAGCCAAATTTTTCCGTCAAATAAATTTCCGCCATAACATCCCATTAAAAGTGAAAGCGATAGAAATATGTTGAGCAAAAACAAAACATATTTAACTGTTTTTCGCAGAAAACGTTTTGCCATAATTAAAGTTAAGCATCAATTTGATATCAACACGAAATGTCTCGAAAAGAAATTAGTTAAAGAGTTTCATCTGTAGAAGCGTTTTGAAGAAATTGCTTTTCTTCTTCCGTCAGAGCATTAAAGCCCTTTGCGTTAATCTTGTCCAATATTTCATCAATGCGATCCTGAGTGGTTTTTGTTGTATTGGTAAAAGGGGGTCTGTTACCGGCATTATAATACAACGTATCATTAATCGGAGTCTTTTTATTCTGAAATGTAGGAGTAAATAAATTGATAAACCAACTATAAAGCGAATTCATCCAAACGCTTCCATCAACACCTTTACGAAGTAATATAGCAAACAACCAACCGCTAAAAGCACCCATGATATGCGAACATAAAAAACGCCACTCTGTATGATTAATGCCAATAATGTCAACCGCCATATAGATGCAAAACAACACCCACAGTGGAATTCCTTTTCGGATGTGCGTTAATACTCGGTGAGAAGGCGAGAGAGTTGTTGCAGTTGCCGCGATAGCAAGAATAGAGCCATTGGCGCCAATTAATGAAAGTGCGAAATTTTTTGTAAAAAAGCTTGAAGCAATAAAAAAAACGCCGCTTAACAATCCACCATAAATATAAACAGGAACAACCTTTTCATTTCCTGCAATATCACGAAGTATATATCCAAAAGTCCACATCCAAAACATATTGCTTAACAACCTCCACAAACCAGCACTTGTATCACTAAACATAAACGTGATTAAAGTCCAGGGTCTTTGTATGAAAACGTTAAAATCAGAAGGAAGCTCAAACCATTTAATAACGGAGTCATTATATGTTTCCGCAGATTGATTATAAAAAAAATAAACCACCTGTAGTAACAAAAGCAAAAGAAAAAAAACTGCATTGAGCGAAACCAAAGACATTAACGCATTGTTTTTGCTACCCAAATAAAACCTTTTTTTTGCAAGGTGTTTATATTCTAGATATCTTTCAGACTCTCCCATTTTAAATAATTATGAATGCTTTATTAATAGGGTTTAATAAAAATGCTGTTTGTCTGTTTTGTTCCAAAACAACACAATGATAAAACCCACTAAAGCTCCGCCAATATGTGCAAAATGCGCAATATTGTCGCCCGCAGAATTAGATATTCCCCCTAGAATATCCATTACTATAATTCCTATAATAGCCCATTTGGCTTTAATTGGAAAGGGAATAGGGAAAATAAAAAGTTGTGTGTTGGGAAATGTATAGCCGTATGCTGCCAAAATTCCCATGATTGCTCCCGATGCTCCAACCGTTGCATTTCTTTTCATTATTTCTACATACATGCTATATTCTTCCGAAGAAATAGCCATGTGGTCGATGCTCCAATAATCATGTATGTAACTCCCAATCTGAGCAATACCTGCAAAAAGTCCGCAAATGATAAAGAAAGTTAAAAACCTTTTTGGACCCCACACTCTTTCCATCATACTTCCAAACATCCACAGCCCCACCATATTGAAAAGTAAATGAAGAAAATTTCCATGCATGAACATATGGGTAACCAACTGATAAGGCCTAAAATCAGGAGATTTATAATGGTGTAATGCAAACAGGTCATTTACTTTACTGAATTCATTTATGCCCCCAAAAATGTTTTGGGCAAAAAAAACAAGTGTATTAATAATGATGAGGTTTAATACAATTTGAGGGGTACTATTTATACTATTTCTGAATTGCATATTTATAAAGGTAGGGATTGTGTTTCTGTTTTTAGTGATAATAATACAACGCTTTCAATATGATGTGTATGCGGAAACATATCAACAGGTTGCATTTTTACAGCAACATATTTTTCTGAAAGTAAAGCAATGTCTCTTGCCTGGGTAGCCGTGTTACAACTTACATAAACTATCTTAGGCGCTTCCATTTCCAAAAGTTTTATAATTAATTTCTCGTGCATTCCTGCTCTTGGAGGGTCGGTAATTACTACATCGGGTCGACCTTGTGTTTTGAAAAATTCGTCATTGCAAATTTTAATCACATCTCCTGCAAAGAAATGAGCATGGTTGATTTTATTTAGTTGAGCATTCTTCTTTGCGTCTTCAACGGCGTCCTCCACTACTTCAACTCCGATAATTTTTTTGGCCAGGTCGCTTACAAAAATCCCAATGCTACCGGTCCCACAGTATAAGTCATATACAATTTCATTTCCGGTTAGTCCGGCAAAATCCTTGGCTACCTGATAAAGTTTTTCTGCTTGTTTGGTATTTGTTTGAAAAAAAGATTTTGGACTGATAATGAATTCAAAGTCTTTCAGCTTCTCCATCACATATCCTTTTCCAAAAAAAACCCGGGGAGTCAAATCATAGATACTGTCATTCCATTTAGGATTAATGGTGTATAGTAAAGTAGTAATGGTGGGTACTTTAGCTAAAAGATGATTTAACAAATCGATTCTGTCGGCTTCTGCTTCGTAATTTAAACAAAGATTAACCATCAACTCACCAATACTTGTATAGCGTACAATGATATTCCTCAACCAACCGGTATGGTTTTTTATATCATAAAATTCGAGGGATTTTTCCGCTGCATAATCACGAATGCTATTCCTTATTTTATTATTGATATCATCCAACAAATGGCATTCCTGAATATCAATTACCTTATCAAAAACCCTTGGTGCATGATAACCCAATGCATTTTGCTGCAATACAGCAGCATCGGTATTAATTTCCTCACTTGTTAAAAATCGTTTGTTACTGAAAGTGAATTCCAGTTTATTACGGTAATCCGTTGTTTTGTCAGAACCAATAATAGGCAGCAGTTCTATTTCTTCAACTTTTCCAATACGTTTAATGTTTTGAAAAGCTTCCTGTTGTTTATATTCTAGCTGCTTCGAATAAGGAAGCATTTGCCATTTGCATCCGCCACAAGTACCAAAATGCTTACAGAATGGAGTTAAGCGATCAGGAGCGGGACTTACAATTTTAATTGCACGTCCTTCGGCCCAGTCTTTTTTATTTTTTCCAAGTTGAATATCAACTGTGTCACCGGGAATTGCCCCCGAAACAAATACAACCTTTCCTCCATGTCTCACCATGGATTTTCCTTCCGCGGCATAATCTGTAATGAGAATGTTCTCTAGAACAATGTTTTTATGTTTTTTTCGCACAGAACAAAATTAACCCTAATCAATGCAAAAAAAATTGTTAATGAAATGTAATTTTGATTCGAAGATTTCTTTAGTCTATTGAATAACTCTTTAATTTGAATACATTTGTCAACAAAATAAGTTTTATGATGAAAAAGCTACTATTTTCCTTGTCGTTATTTATCAGCACATTTTCGTTTGCACAAAATTTTACAGTTACGCTTAAAACACCTTCTTACAAGGAAGGGATTGCATTTCTATGTTATCACATGGGTAAAAACCTAAATATTGAAGATTCTTCGGTTGTGAGTAATCAGGGTGTCGCAGTTTTTACGGGAAAAAGGACATTGCCGGGAGGAATCTATTCAATTGTCTTTCCTGGAAAGCGCTTAACAGCAGATTTTTTTATTGATAAAGAACAAAATATAGAAATAGAGGCGGACAGTGCGGATTTGTCAAACATGAAGGTAAAAGGATCAAAAGAAAATATCTTGTTTCAAGAATATCAAAAAACAGTTGTGGCAATTGGAACCAGAATGCAGACGGAAAGAATGGCATACACCTATTCCCAGACAAAAAAAGATTCGCTTCTGCACGAAGAGAACTACACCAAAATAAATAAAGAACTCAATCAATTCAGAGATAGCATTATTAAAAAACTGCCTCAATCTTTAATGGCAGTATTTTTAAACGCTATGAAAGATCCAGAGGTTTTGTATAGATCTCCTAAAAATCGCCAGGACTCCATTGATAATTACAACTACTATAAGGCACACTATTGGGATGGCATTACATTTATGGATGACAGAATCATCAGAACGCCCTTCTTTTTACCCAAATTAGAAAGGTATTACAGAGAAATCATGCCGCAGGCTTCCGACAGTATAATAAAAGATTTGGATTATAAATTATTGCTAGCTCGTTCAGCCCCAGATATGTATAAATTTTTATTGAACTGGTTTACAGACGAATATATCAACCCGAAGTACATGGGACAGGATGCAATATTCGTTCACTTATTTGAAAAATATCATAGCAAAGGCGTGAGCAATTGGCTGAATGAAAAACAAATGGAAACCATTTCCAGAAGGGCCTACATGCAAATGAGCAATTTAATCGGAGTAAAGGCAACCAATATTGAAATGGTTGATTCTACGGGTAAAATGAAGGCTTTGTATGATCAACCGGCAGATTACATGTTGCTGATTTTTTGGGATCCTACTTGCGGTCATTGTAAAGAAGAATTGCCAAGAATCGATTCAATTTACAGAGCATCATGGAAAAAAAACGGTGTAAAAATCTATTCAGTATTATCTGAAAACGACAAGAAAAAAGAGTGGGTAAATTATATTAAAGACCATAATATCGGCGATTGGATTCATGTGTACGAAACAAAAGAGATGGAAAAAGCTGTTGCAGATGCACAAAGACCAAGTTTCAGACAATTGTTTGATGTTATTCAAACACCAACTTTGTTGTTGCTGGATAGTGAAAAAAGAATCATTGGGAAAAAATTAGGTTGGCAACAGCTTAATGAATTATTGGAGACCAAATGGACAAATAAAAAATAAAATCACTCAAACATTTTCTTGATGAAGAAGATCGCTTTTTTTCTTCCGATATTTTTTATTGTTTCAAATATAGAAGCTCAAACCGTTATTACCTATGGAAAAAATACGGTTTCCAAGGAAGAGTTTTTAAGAGCATACAATAAAAACAAATCAACTGAGGAGGATAAAGAAAAAGCAATACGGGAATACGCAACCTTGTACAGCGAGTTTAAGTTGAAAGTTCAGGCGGCCAAAGAACTTAAAATAGACACACTTCATCAAATAAAAAATGATCTAGATAATTTCAGGCATCAGGTTGAAGGTGGATATTTGAATGACGAAAAATCTTTTGAAGTCCTTTTGAGTCAGGCACTTAAGAGAAGTCAGTACGATTTGCATCTATTACACTATTCAATAAACATTGATCCCAATAGCACCACTTCAGATACATTGAAAGCATTTAAAGCAATGCAATCACTGTATGAAAACTTGTCATCACCTACCGCAGATTTTCAAAAATCCGAAGAAATAAACTTTTCAGACCTGGGATTTATTACCGTCTTTTCTCTACCGTATCAATATGAAAACATTGTTTACAACTTAAAACCAGGCGATGTTTCACTACCCTATCGATCTAAAAAATCATGGCATGTATTTAAATTAATTGAACAAAGAAGAAGTGTCGGCAAATGGAAAGTCGCTCAGATATTATTTACATTCCCACAAAACCCTGACGATCAAATAAAAATAAAGATTAGAAAAGTTGCTGATTCTGTATATAAATTATTGAAAGCGGGAGCAGATTTTGGAAAAATGGCACGTGAAATGAGTGAAGACAAGCTCACCTATCTTAACAATGGAGAAATCCCTGAGTTTGGAACAGGAAAATATGAGTATTCATTTGAAAAAGAAGTAGTTCAACTTTCAAAGGATGGAGATATTGCAGCACCTTTTGAAACAAAATTCGGTATTCATTTAATCAAACGCATCAGCCATACTCCAACGCCGGCTTATTTGGAAGATGAAGCATTGGTCTTTGAAATTAAAAACAAATTGATGCAAGACAACCGCGTCAAAATTGCCAAAGAGAAATTTGCTCGTGATGTAAAACAAAAGATTGGGTTTAAGTTATTAAATGCTTTAAAAGAAGCAGAACTTTTAAGATTGGCAGATTCTATAGTCATCAATCCCGAAAAAGAAGATGTATTTGCTGCTGCAGTAATCAATAAGCCGATAATTGGATTTTCTAAATTAATGCTAAAGGTAAAAGACTGGCTTAATTATGTAAAAGACAACAAGATCAACAATGATTTATACAGTGGCGAAACCAATGCTCAACTTTGGGAGAGATATAAGGAGTTTGCGATTTTGGAATATTATAAAAACCATTTAGAAGAATTCAATTCAGACTTTGCATATCAAATGCAAGAATTTAAAGAAGGAAATATGTTGTTTGAGGTTATGGAAAAGCAGGTTTGGTCAAAAGCCGGAGAAGATACAATTGGATTATTGAGCTACTACAATGCAAACAAGGAAAAATACAAATGGGCAAAAAGCGCTGATGTATTGATTATGAATTGTGCTACCGAAGATCTTGCTCAACAAACCATCAACGACATTCAATCTGGTGCTTCCTGGAAAGAATTAGTGGAACTTAGAGAAGGAGAATTGCAGGGCGATAGCGGAAGGTTGGAGCTCGCACAAATAAATTCATCCTCTGATGCATTCACACCCGGATCATTTTCAACGATTACTTTAAATGCAGATGGAACTGCAAGTTTCATGAGATACTATCGATTTTATGAATCCGGCCTACAAAGAAGTTTTGAGGATTCAAAAGGTTTGCTCATCAATGATTACCAACCCATCATTGAAAAAAAATGGATGGACGAATTACGTAAAAAGTACCCAGTAAAAATAGACGAAGCCGTACTAAAGAATATCATCAGTAATTAAGAGCAATCTTCCATTTCTGCAAGGATAATTATCATAATAAAAGGCGTTTGCTAATAATTGCGAGAAATAAACGCTATTAATAATGTTATTTTCTCAAAAAATACTGTATAAAAAAATTAGCAAAAAAATACTAAATAAATTAGTTTATTAAAAATAATGCCCTATATTTGTGTTCCGAAAGGGAAAAAATAATACACAGATACATCACTAAAAACCAGAAAATTATGAGCAACGCAGAAAAATTAAAAGCACTAAAGCTAACAATGGACAAAATCGACAAGGACTTTGGAAAAGGTTCTGTCATGATGATGAACGAAAGAACCCAAACAGAACAAGAAGTAATTTCAACCGGTTCAATTGGATTGGATGTGGCTTTGGGAATAGGTGGTTTACCAAAGGGTCGAATTGTAGAAATATATGGTCCGGAGTCTTCAGGAAAAACTACTTTAGCTACACATGTGATTGCGGAAGCTCAAAAGAAAGGCGGTATGTGCGCATTCATTGATGCTGAACATGCATTTGATAGTTCATACGCACAAAAGCTCGGTGTGGATATCGATAGCTTATTGATCTCTCAGCCTGATTATGGAGAGCAAGCATTAGAGATAGCAGACAGATTGATTCTTTCCGGAGCATTGGATGTGGTGGTAATAGATTCGGTTGCAGCTTTGGTGCCAAAAGGAGAACTGGAAGGAGAAATGGGAGATAGTAAAATGGGATTGCATGCCAGATTGATGAGCCAGGCTTTAAGAAAACTAACCGCTACAATATCAAAAACAAATAGTTGTTGCATTTTTATCAATCAGTTAAGAGAGAAGATAGGTGTAATGTTTGGTAATCCTGAAACAACAACCGGAGGAAACGCATTGAAGTTTTATGCGTCGGTTCGTTTGGATATTCGCAGAATGACACAAATAAAAGATGGTGACGAAATTATAGGAAACCATATTAAAGTAAAAGTTGTAAAAAATAAAGTGGCACCACCTTTCCGTCAGGCAGAATTTGATATAATTTATGGAGAGGGTATTTCAAAAGTTGGAGAAATAATTGATATGGGAGTTGAGCTCGGAATAGTACAAAAAAGCGGCAGTTGGTTCAGTTATAATAATGATAAGATGGGACAAGGAAGAGAATCTGTAAAACAACTACTGATAGACAATCCTGAAATGGCCAATGAAATTGAAACCAAAATCAGGGAGAAGATAAAAGAAATGCAGGCATAATTATATTTCAAAATGTTGACGTTAATAAAACATCAACACCTGCTCATTAATCAATCATTTAGTTTTATTAAAAAGAGATTTTTGTAAGAATTGATGATTGAATTGTAAAAAACTTGCAGAAATAAATACACTTCGGTTCATAAAAAAATTCAATTATTTTAATAATTGAAAGTTGGGTTAGTAATTAAATAATCAAAACCGTCTTTTTCTAAGGACGGTTTTTTTGTAAAAAAAAGTCGCTTCGTAGAAACGAAGCGGCTTAACGATTGCTTGCTTTAAAACTATTACAGACTTTATATAATATTATTGTTTTGTTAACTCTGTTTTTTTTCTTTCCGTATCAGCTGATTGATATAATTTTATAGTATCACTGATTTCTTTCACAAATTTGCCTTTAATATCCGGTTGTATCAAGTCAACTTATTAGAAGTTTAATGATGGCGAAAGAATGCTTTGTTCTTTACAAGTCAATACAGTAAAGGGTTTTAACAATACTAAATCATGATGCCCAACCAATCTACAGATATATTATTTCAATTAATCAGGTCATTAGAAAAGGCGGAAAAAAGGAATTTTAAATTATTTATTCAACGAAATAGTGGAAATAAAGACTTGAAGATTATTGAGTTGTTTAATGCCATGGATAAGCTTGTGTATTATGATGAAAGCGCATTACTGAAAAAACTAACCTCTATTGAAAAGCCGCAATTGTCTAATATCAAATCACATTTGTATAAACAAATACTAGCTAGTTTGCGCATTTTGACAAGTTCGGAAGGTATTGAATTTCAAATGAATGAACAGTTGGATCACGCCAGAATATTATACAACAAGGGATTATACCATCAATCTTTAAAAATCCTTGAAAAGCTTAAAGAAACAGCTATTGAGTATAATCAACACAGTTTTTTAATTCAAGTGATTTCTTTTGAAAAAAAAATAGAGTCATTATATATTACCCGAAGCTTTCAAGATAGAGCAGAAATACTTTCAGCTGAAGCAGAAAAAGCAAATGATAAAAGAGCCACAATTTCCCGATTGTCTAATTTATCCTTACAAATGTATAGTTGGTATATACAAAAAGGCCACGCAAGAAACAAAGAAGATGAATCGGAAGTTAAAAAGTTTTTTTATAAAAACCTTCCGACAAACTACCACTTATTAAACGGCTTTTACGAAAGATTGTATATTTATCAATCGTTTTGTTGGTTTGCGTATATACGACAAGACTTTTTGATGTACTACCGTTATACGCAAAAATGGGTGGATTTATTTCAGGAGAATAAAAAAATGATTGAGTCGGAAACGATGCATTTTGTAAAAGGAATGCACAATTTAATGAACGCCCTTTTTGATATTAGAAGTCATAAAAAATTCACCACCACACTTGAGACCTTTTATATTTTTTCAAAAAGTGCAGAAGCGCAAATACATGACAATATCAGAATTCAAACTTTTATTTATTTAAACAGCGCAAGATTAAATCATCACATCATTTCAGGAACTTTTTCAGAGGGAATACATTTAATACCAGAAATAGAGAAAAAGCTTTCTGAATATTCCCTTTACATTGATAAACATCGCATACTTGTAATGAATTACAAAATTGCAATGATCTATTTCGGCGCAGAGGACTTTAGTAAAAGCATTGATTATTTACAAAAAATAATTAACGAACAGATAGATTTAAGAATAGACCTTCAATGTTATTCAAGGCTGCTACATTTGATTGCACAATATGAAATAGGAAATGTTGAGTTAGTAGAATATCTCACAAAGTCGGTTTACAGGTTTATGGCCAAAATGAAAAGATTTACAGTAATAGAAGAAGAAATAGGGAAGTTCTTAAGAAATTCATTTCATTCAGATAAAAAGATTCTTAGAACTCAATTTGAACAGCTGCTGATTAAATTGAGGCCTTATGAAACAAAGCAATTTGAAACAAGAACGTTTGCGTATTTGGATGTTATATCCTGGCTGGAAAGCAAAGTTCTTCAAAAACCAATGTCTTTTATTATCAAGGAAAAATACAACAACAGCAAGAGATGATTTTAAACTTACCTGTAATCTAATTTGATAAAACAGTTCGCTTTAAAAAAATCATCCATCTTGGTGATACACAATACCGTCTATTTGAATTATCGGAAATGAAAAATACCTTAACTTAGTATTAGTAGAAATTTTATGTTTTTAAAGGTTGCGTCTTAAAGTTAGTCACTAAAGAAAGTAATTAAAATGAAAAAATCGTTTATAACTATTTTAATAATATTTATTAGTTTTTTTTCTTGGGCACAATGGAACCCAAATACATTTGTGAACCTTGATTTTTCTGAAGTAGAGGTTTCCGATTTACAAGCAATAAACACAAGCGATGGCAAGACTTGGATTGCATTTTATACCAGCATTGGAGGTAATTATAATATGCGAGCACAGCTTTTGGATGTTGATGGAACAAAGTTATTAGGACTCCATGGTGTACCTGTTTCAAATCAGACATCAGGAACGGCGACTTTTGTTTTTAATATTTGTGTTGATGCACAAAACAATTTAATTATAGGATATCAGTATGAAGTGGCAGGTGTGCTTACTGCTGTTGTTTCAAAAGTAAACACAGATGGCACTTTGCCCTGGGGAAATGGAGTAGTATTAGGAGCAGGACTTTCGCCTTATCCGGCAATGTCACCCACAAACAATGTATATGTTGCATGGAACAACAACAGCCCATCAACTATGTATCTTCAGAAAATAAGCAGTGCAGGAACAATTATGTGGACAAACGCTGTATCTGTGCAAGTTGGTTCTAGTAATACAACAAAAGGGCAAATAGTATCACATCCTAACGGAGACTTTACATTGGTGTTTCAGAAAAAGGGCTTCGGCATTAATACAACCCCATACGCGCAAAGGTATTCCATGAATGGAGTAGCTTTGTGGGCTGCGCCATTACAACTTTCAAACCTTTCAACGTCTGGCGCAAGATATTATTCAATACTGTCGATTGGCAATATTGCATATTTTGGATATTACGCTAGTTCGGGATTTAGATTTTCTGCTTTTTTGCAAAAAATAAATGCAGACGGAACCTTGCCTTGGGGAATAAATGGTAGTCCTGTTTCAACATATTCAACAGGAGCAGACCCGCTGCAACAAACCACCAATATTGCACATGCGTCTTCCTCACCATATATTTGGTCTGTTAGTACATATTGTGATGTAAATCAAACGCAGTACGGAGTATATGTGCAAAAATTTGATACTGCTTCAGGAGCTGTAAGATTAGATTCAGTAGGAAAAGAAATATATCCAATTAGCACAAATTTTGACACACAGGCAGGAAAGTTGGCTCTGTTAAATGACGGTCCGTTTTTTATGAGTTATGATAAAAATTATAAAATTTACGCAACCAGATTAAACAGCAATGGAGATTTTGTTTGGACAGGAAACAGATGCGAAGTAAGTTCTACTTCATACACGCTCGCTAATCCTAAGGGAAGATTTGCATTTACAGATGTTATAAACAATCAGGCGGTTGCATTGTGGTCAGAAAACAGAGGTACAGAAGAAAGAGGGTATGCACAGAATATTCCCGCAACAGGAATACTTCCAATTAAACTAGGAGAATTTCTGGGAAATATTAAGGAAGGTAAGGTAAACTTAATTTGGAATACTGTTTCTGAAATTGATTGCAATGGATTTGAAATAGAGAAAAGTCAGAATGGAACAGACTTTCAAAAATGCGGTTTTGTAAAAAGCAAATCAACAACAAATTCAAGTTTCAGTGCTTTTGAATATTCCTTTGTGGATGCAAATCCATTCGATAAAAATTACTATCGCCTTAAACAATTGGATAATGATGGAAAATACGTTTACAGTAAAACGATTTTTCTTAGAATGAATAAAAGTGTAAACAATTTCACACTTGATAAAATATTTCCTATTCCTGCAAAGAACACGATAAATATGAGTGTAAAAGCTGCCGTAGCTGCAAAAATCGAAATGCAGATTTTAAATATCGCAGGTAAAGTAGTGACAAGAAAAGAGTTGTTTTTACAAGAAGGGATGAATGAGGTCAGCAATGATGTTCAAGCACTTTCAAAAGGTAATTACTACATTAAAATAGTTGCCGATAACGGAGAAACGATTACTAAAAAGTGGATGAAAGAATAAAAATATCGAATCGGAAATTCGGAAAGACATCACTTTGCATTATCAAGAATTTCCTTGTTGTCAATTGCTCTTTCAACATCAACAATCACCTTGTTTCCTGCAAGCCCAATCATTTTTTTTCCATTATATAAATCGCCTTTAGCATAATATTTCCCACCCTTTTTATAAACTTCTTCAACACGAACAGTTAGATTTTTCCAGTTTGAAGCAAGATGCGATTTCCCTGTCGAACCTGTCCCTAAAAAAACATACGCAAAAGTTGAATCTTCACGAGTGCCCGTTGTAAGAGTAATACTGCTTCCATTGAAAAATTTACTTTGGGAGTAAGTGAGGGTTTCGTTTTCAAGTTCAGGCCTTTGAGCATGAGAACAAAAACCAATAAAAAGAAAGGCAAAAATAAAAGCTATTCGCATAAGAAATTTTTATAAAAATAAATAAATAAAAACAATATTCCTATTTTGTTGGCAATTGAAAAATGTATCCATAGGCTTTTATTAATGGTTGTAATGAGTCAATGTTTCTTCTTTCTTCAATTCCATATCCTTCGTATTGATAGGGCTTAAAAAGGTAATAAGGACGAAGGGACTCAATCAGAACACCTCCAGTTTTCAAATAAAATCTTTTATTTTTTTCAATATCAAAAAAGGTATTGTGATAACAACAATTAACCAATGCAACAAAATAGAAAGAGTCGTAAATTTTTTCCGTAGGCGAAATACTCTTTTTCGTAAGCACTCTCGCAGGAACTTGAGAAACACCTCCATTGTATTCGCAGATATTGTGAACAGCATTTTTACCGTAAATATTTACATACTTCCAGCCAATATCTCTTGGATAAGAATAGGTTTTATATTGAATAAAAATTTTGAAAAAAGAAAAAACAAAAATAAAAGAGATACAAATGGCAATTGCGTTTTTATATTTCTCCGTTAAAAAACTAGTATTCAATAAGCTCACACATGCAATACAAATAAAAGGATAATACATGTGTATCAATCTTCCATAAAAAACAAAGCGGTGAAAAAAATACCCCAAGGAAGCATAGGACAAATATGCCAATATGAGCAGAAGGGAAACGAATAGAACTTTATCGAAAAATATTTTTTTAAGGTTAAATAACAAGTGAATTAAAAATATAGATAGTCCAAATACTAATATTTTTCCTCCATTACCCTCTGCTTCCCAAAGATATTTATAGAGAAAAGAAAAGCACTCTTGAAAAGAGCCTTGCACAATTGTAGTCGAAAGACCTTTAGATGCAAAAACAAAAGAGCTGTCTCCAATACGCGATAACAATTCAAACAATATTAATAAGGAACCAAATCCGCCAACATAAGATGCAATCGCTTTAATTCTATAATATAAACTAAAGTTATTGTTGAATTGATAAAACAGCAAAATGCCAATTAAAAATACCAACGGGAAATATCCGGGGTAAACAGAATAACCAATAAATGCAGATAGGCCAATTATAAAACATTTTTTAATTGAAAGAGAATCGGAGTCGGCGAGCTGAAGTGCTTTATACATTGTGTAATAAAGAATCAGCAGACTAGTATCATAGGGTAAAGCGTGTCTAAGATATAAATAAGAATTTGTAAGACAACTATAAATAAGAACACTTAGCAGTGCAAGGTATTCGTTTTTTAAAACCCAATGGGAGAACCTGTAATGAACAAGAAGTATTAAACAAAAAACAATAAAATTGAAAACAAACAAGGGATAAGCATTTCTGCTTTCGTAAACATTTAAGTTGAATTTATTCGCAGTGTAGAATTGAAGAGTATGAGGAATGCACTTGATGATTGTTTCACCCGGCCTTCCCTTTGTAGAGAAAACCGCATTAAAAAATCCCTTAGCATCTCCTTTTGAGATACATTCCAATGCCACGCCCGATTTTTCGTAACGTCTTTCATCTTGCATAGAAAGAAAGCCATTACCAATGAGAGATATCTTAATAATGCTTACAGTAACAATTGTAAGTAGAAGTATGTAACGTATGATTACTGAGTTTTTCAAGATAAATCAATGAATTAAAATACGAGGTTAATTTACTGCTAAAAATAGCGATTATATTTTTTTGTAAAAAAACTTTAAAAAGTATTTCTCAGTTTTTCAAATAAACTAGATAAAACACTTGATTTTTATTTTTACAACATGTAAATTGGAATTAAACAATGATAATATAATTATGAAAGATGATACACAAAAAGAAATAATCAAGGAATTAATGTTTTTTTCCTCCGAAACTAGAAAAAAAAGCAGCATGCGCTTTTTTAAAACAAATAAGGGTGAATATGGGGAAGGTGATTTGTTTCGCGGAGTATCTGTTCCCGACCAGCGAGCAATAGCTAAGAAACATCATGAAAAGGCAAATAAAGAAACTATCGAAAGCTTGCTCGATTCTGAATTCCACGAAGACAGACTTACAGCAATTTTCATTTTGACACATAAGTATAATGGGAGTTTTAAAAAAGGAAATCCTATGGAGTGGGTAGATTTGTATTTAGCAAAAATTGACCGTATCAACAATTGGGATCTAGTAGATTCTTCTGCGTATAGCATTTTAGGTAAATGGCTCGAGGATAAAGACAGGAGCATTTTATACGAGCTTGCAAAGGATTCGTCCATGTGGAGAAACAGGATTGCCATTGTAACCACAAAGCATTTTATTAAAAAGAATGACTGCAAAGATGTTCTTTTGTTAAGCAAGCTACTGCTCCACCATCCTCATGACCTTATACATAAAGCTACGGGTTGGATGCTTCGGGAAGCATGGCAGGTAAACCCTGAAGTCATTCATGATTTTCTTAAAAAACATGTTGCAAACATGCCAAGAACAATGTTGAGATATACTATAGAAAAAATGAGTGAACAGGATAGAAAAAGATATATGGCAAAAAAATAGCACTCATTTTTACTGGTCTATATTTTATTGTGTTCGATATGCTGCAAGCGAATGGGTAAATAATTTTAAATTCTTTACCACCCACGATTAAAATCGTGAGTTAGGTTAAACATTGAACCATTAAACCTTTTGAACTCTTTCTAGCGCCGGTCTGCGACCGGTGATTATTAAAGGTTCGGGACTTTGTCCTACTTCGAATAATACAATAAATTTTACAAATATTAAATAATGTTGCTACTTTTGAGGGGTTGTGGTACGTGTCGACACGTACCACAACCACAACAATATTTTTTCTTATTTATAAATTAACAGAAATGAAAAAACATTTCCTGACTCTTCTAATGGTATTATCTTTATTCCAATTTGGTTATGCTCAGGTTCCGTCTGCGATACCCTACCAAGCGGTAGTGAGAAATGGTAATGGTAATATCCTTCCCAATCATCCTGTTCAACTTAGATTCAGTATCCACGATAGTATAACTAACGGAACTGTGGTGT
>CAMCAY010000011.1 GCA_945872815.1 Chitinophaga pinensis | reverse complement strand
CGAAACAATTGAACCCTGCCCTTTAAATTAGATTCAACAAAAACAACATATTTATTTAGAAAAAAACCTACAACAAAGGAAAAGATACCTGATAAAAATAAAGAAGCAATGTGCGGCTTGAAAGTCAACATCCAGAAATGAAAATCATTTTTATCGAATACATAGTGATAGCCAATTGAAAAAATAGCCAATGCAAATAAAGTATTTCCTCCGCCACATACAGCATACCTAAATGTGAGAAGGGGCGTCCACCTTTTAAAAGGTGGATAAAAAAAATCAATAAAACTGGTTACAGTCTGTTTCATCAAATAATACGATATTACAATAGAGGCAATTCCAAATAATCCTCCGTTTATTCAATAACAAATCTCACTCCCAAACCTGCCCAATTAGCACTGAATCCATTTCCTCCTCCAAGATCGAAAGAAGGTTGCCAATCTAGTGAAAAATTCAAAGGCAGATTTTGAGGCTTGTAATCTAATCCCAACACTCCATCCAGTCCTAAAAAAGAAGCTCCATCATAATAATTCTTATCATACAATGATATGTGCCCACCTGCACCAACATACCATTTCACTGATTCAAAATCAGGTATTACAAAATACTTTTCATACAGGCCCGACAAACGATTTCCACGCCAAAAATAAGCCAGTGCTTCAACACACTTGTCCTCTGAAATGAAATGCTTCAGACTGATGGCTCCAGGGTAAAACTTAACACCCACAGCCGTTTTATATGAATAAGAATCCTTTTGCTGTGCAGATAATTTTATTGAGCTCATGAATAAAACAATGAAAGCTATTAATATTCTAATTCTCATAATTTGTCTTTAAAATTCATTTATTAAAACTTTTTAACTGTATAACTCAATTCTTTGTTGCTTAACCCTTTCATCCAACAAATACTCGTCGTAAGTCATGAGTTTGTCAATCATTCCATTGGGTGTAATTTCTATGATTCTATTTGCCACCGATTGCATAAACTGATGATCATGCGTTGTGAATAATACTACTCCTGGAAATGAAATCATGCTATCATTGAATGAAATGATACTCTCCAAATCCAGGTGGTTAGTTGGTTCATCCAATATCAATACATTGGGATTCTGCAACATCATTTTACTAAGCATACATCTTACTTTCTCCCCTCCGCTCAGGACAGAGGTTTTTTTCAATATCTCATCTCCACTAAACAACATTTTCCCTAAGAATCCACGTAAAAAATCTTCATCCACATCCTTAACAGTCGGAGGAACAAACTGACGCAACCAATCCATCAAATTGTCATTGCTGTTTTCAAAATATTCAGCATTGTCATTAGGCAGATAGGCATTGGTGATGGTAGTTCCCCATTCATATATACCTCCGTCAGCCTTCATTTTTCCATTGATTACTTCAAAGAATGAAGTCAATGCCAAAGGATCACGACTCAAAAAAGCGATTTTCTGATTTTTCTGAATATCAAAATTCAGTTTACTGAAAAGCATTTTCCCATCCAATGATTTGGATAGATTTTCAACTTTTAAAATCTCATTTCCTACTTCTCTATCCTGCTTAAATATTATACCGGGATATTTTCTGTTGGATGGCTGTATCTCTTCAATCACAAGCTTTTCCAAAGCTTTTTTACGAGAAGTAGCCTGCTTGCTCTTTGATGCATTTGCACTGAAACGGGCAATAAAATCCAAGAGATCCTTTCTTTTTTCTTCCATCTTCTTATTCTTGTCGCTCATTTGCCTTGCAGCCAATTGAGAGCTTTCATACCAGAAGGAATAATTACCTGTATAGACTTTAATTTTACTTCTGTCCACATCGGCCACATGCGTACATACGGCATCTAAAAAGTGACGATCGTGACTTACTACCAACACAATGTTTTCATAATCTGCCAAAAAATTCTCCAACCATGCGATCGTTTCTACGTCCAGATTATTGGTAGGTTCATCCAATAACAATATATCAGGTGAACCAAACAATGCCTGAGCAAGCAATACACGAACTTTAAGGTTGGCACTGATATCTTTCATGAATTGTTGATGAAGATTGTCTTCTACACCCAATTCACTCAATAAAGTTGCCGCATCACTTTCAATAGTATATCCGCCCATTTCACCAAACTCATGTTCAAGCTCACCGGCCTTAATGCCATCGGCTTCGCTGAAATCCTCTTTGGCATAAATGGCATCGCGTTCATGCATTACTTGCCATAACCTTTTATGCCCCATCAAAACAGTGTTCAATACAGTTTGATCATCAAAAGCAAACTGATTTTGATTCAAAACCGCCATGCGTTCTCCAGGAGTAATATCAATTGAACCCTTATTGGCTTCTATCTCTCCGCTGATGATTTTTAGAAAAGTAGACTTGCCGGCTCCGTTTGCTCCGATAATTCCGTAACAGTTTCCTTTGGTGAAATTGATGTTAACCTCATCAAATAAGACCCTTTTGCCGTAGGCCAACGTTATATTATTTACACTTATCATAATGCTAAAAAGTGTGCAAATATACAATGATTAATCGACTTGAAAAGAACCCGAAGTTTTATACAAGCTACCTAAATCTCATTCAAATAATTGTAAGCTTTTCAATTCTTCAAATTCAAACATTACTTTTGTATCATGAGTATAATCAAAAATATCAAAGAAGCTGTCGTTCAATCTTTACATGAATTATATGAAGGCGAATTCAATGAAGGGAATTTTCAAATAAATCAAACAAAACCGGAATTTGAAGGGGATTATACCATTGTATTGTTTTCATTGGTTAAATCTCTAAAAAAATCTCCCGAGGAAATAGGCCAAGAGTTGGGAAATAAGTTAGTCAACAAGTATCCTGATTTATTTTCAGGATTCAATCTTATCAAAGGCTTTCTAAACCTATCTATTACGGATCAATACTGGATAAATTTATTGGTTAAAAACCACCAAGATATCTGCTTCGGTAAACAAGCAATGAATGGTAAAAAAGTGATGGTGGAATACTCCTCCCCCAATACCAACAAACCCTTGCATCTTGGGCATCTTCGTAATAATTTTTTAGGATGGAGTGTGGCAGAAATTTTGAAAGCAAATGGTTTTGAAGTTTTAAAAAGCTGTATAGTAAACGACCGAGGAATTCATATTTGCAAAAGCATGATTGCCTGGCAATTATTTGCCAATGGCGAAACTCCTTCATCAACAGAAAAAAAAGGCGACCATTTTGTTGGTGACTATTATGTGAAATTCAACGATGAATACAAAAGACAAGTTGCAGAATTAATATCCAACGGCATTAGCGAAAAAGAGGCTGAAAAGAATGCCCCTATTATGATGCAAACTCAACAAATGCTGCAAGATTGGGAAGCCGGAAAGTCCGAAGTAATTGAACTTTGGAGAAAAATGAACAGTTGGGTATATGAAGGTTTTGATTCGACCTACCTATCAATCGGAAGCGATTTTGACAAAACCTATTATGAAAGCAATACTTACCTATTGGGAAAAGATATTGTGCAAGAAGGTTTGGATAAAAATGTTTTCAATAGAAAGGAAGACGGAAGTGTTTGGATAGATTTAACGGCGGATGGATTGGATGAAAAACTTGTATTGAGAAAAGACGGCACTTCAGTTTATATTACACAGGACATAGGACTGGCAAAGCAGAAATACGATGAATACAAAATTGATCAGAGTATTTATGTGATAGGTGATGAGCAAAATTATCACATGAAGGTTTTAAAACTGATTGCTCAGAAATTACAATTGCCTTATGCAGATGACATTTATCATTTAAGTTATGGCATGGTGGAATTGCCTACCGGCAAAATGAAAAGCAGGGAAGGTACCGTTGTTGATGCGGATGATTTGGTGGAAGAAATGATTGCAACTGCAAAGCATCATACAGAAGAATTGGGTAAGGTAAAAGATTTTGATTCCGAAGAACTATCTCAATTGTTTAAAACCATTGGTTTAGGAGCCATGAAATTTTATCTGCTGAGAGTGGATCCAAAAAAGAAAATGATTTTCAATCCTGAGGAGTCTATCGATTTCCATGGATTTACCGGACCTTTTATTCAATACACTTATGCAAGAATAAAAAGCATATTAAGAAAAGAAACTGCAACACAGCAATCAACTTTTAATGAAAGATTATTACCCGCTGAAAAAGAACTGATTTTTAATTTGGAACAATTTCCAACTGTAATAATAGAATCTGCTGCTGAATTGAATCCCTCTGTGATTGCTAATTATCTTTTTCATTTGGCAAAATCATACAATTCATTGTATGCAGAACTTTCCATTGCAAATGCAGAATCAATAGAAAAGAAAAACCTGCGTTTACAAATTTCCATGATGACTTCAAATGTTTTAAAGAGCGGCCTTCAACTGCTGGGTATTCAAGTTCCAGAAAGAATGTAATATGTTATATGTCATAAAATAAACTTAACAATTTAATGTAATTTTGTTTATTATATCTTATGTAACTTTGAAAAGTTTTAATAAAAATTCTATTCTCATTAGAAAATGACAAAAAAAATAACTAAGATTGGAATATTGACAAGCGGCGGTGACAGTCCGGGAATGAATGCTGCTATCAGAGCCGTTGTAAGAACAGCCTTGTACAATAAACTGGAAGTATTTGGTATCAATCATGGTTACATGGGCATGGTAAATGACGATATAACGCCCATGGATGGACGAAGTGTTGCAAATATTATACAAAGAGGCGGAACTATTTTAAAAACTTCGAGATGCAAAGAATTTTTAGAATACGAAGGAAGAAAGAAAGCTTTTGACAATTTAAACAAAAAAGGCATTGATGGTTTGGTGATAATAGGTGGAGATGGAAGTTTCAGAGGAGCACAAATTTTTAGCAATGAATTTAACATCCCTTGTATAGGCTTGCCAGGAACGATTGACAAAGATATTGCAGGTACAGATTATACAATCGGTTTTGATACTGCTACCAACACTGCTGTTGAAGCAATTGATAAAATCAGGGACACTGCTGACGCCCATGATCGTCTTTTTCTGGTAGAGGTAATGGGACGTGATGCGGGATACATCGCTTTACACAGTGGTATCGCTACAGGTGCCGAGAATATTCTCATTCCTGAAAGAAAAACTGATTTAGAAGAGATCATTCTTTCACTGGAAGAAAAAGAAAAAAGAAAAAAACTGGTCAACATCATTATTGTTGCTGAAGGAGATGAATTTGGAGGAGCCAACGATTTATCCAAATACATCAAAGAAAAATTACCAAGCCTTGAAGTTAGGGTTTGCATATTGGGACATATTCAAAGGGGCGGGGCACCTTCCTGCATGGATCGCGTATTGGCAAGCAGAATGGGCTATCATGCAGTTGAATGTCTGCTGGAAGGAAAACACAATGTATTTGTAGGAATTGTAAATAATAAAATGCATTACATTCCATTAAATGAGGCCATTAAAAAGAAACAACGCATCAGCGATGATTGGATGAAAATGGTGAAAATACTGGCAACTTAACGGATATGTTTACAATTAAAAATTGTATTTAAAGTATCTCCCTGATTTGATATTAAATCTAATAAAACAAAAAATACACTCAAATAAATAATGAATAAAAAAGTAGAAAAATATCTTTACCAAGAAATGGATCGCCAAGCTGGCATTCTGCATTCTCAAAAGAGAACAAAAATAGTGGCCACTGTTGGGCCTGCTTGCGACAACTACGATTCTTTACTAGATTTGGTAAAGGCAGGTGTCAATGTATTCAGGTTGAATTTTTCTCACGGCACATTTGAAGACAAGAGTCGTGTAATCAATTTAATCAGAAAAATAAACCAAACAGAACCCTATAATATAGCCATCCTTGGTGATTTGCAAGGCCCGAAATTAAGAGTAGGAGAAATAGAAAATGGCAAAATTGAATTTAAATCCGGTGATGAATTCATTTTCACCACAGAAAAAATAATTGGTACAAAAAATAAAGTGTATGTATCTTATCCTAAGCTGTCCTCAGACGTAAAACCCAATGAAAGGATTTTTTTGGATGACGGAAAAATGGAAGTTTGTGTAAAAGAAATATTGAACGATAAAGAGGTATTGGTTAGTGTAACGCTTGGGGGTGTTTTACTTCCTAAAAAAGGAGTAAATCTTCCGGACACAGCATTAACAATGCCTTCCTTGACAGAAAAAGACCTAGCCGATCTCGAATTCATCATTGAAAATCAATTAGACTGGGTTGCACTTTCCTTTGTTCGTAAGGTGGTTGATATTACCAACTTGAAAAAATTGATTGCCGAAAAAAACAGCAAAATAAAAGTCATTGCAAAAATTGAAATGCCAGAAGCCCTGAATAATTTGAGGGATATTATCAATGAAAGCGACGGAATAATGGTTGCACGTGGCGATCTTGGTGTAGAAATTCCGGTGGAGCAACTACCGGTCATTCAAAAAGACATCATTAGGAAATGTATGCACCGTGCAAAACCGGTAATCGTTGCTACTCAAATGATGGAGAGCATGATTGACCGAACTAAACCAAACAGAAGCGAAGTGAGCGATGTAGCAAATGCTGTTCTTGAAGGAGCTGATGCAGTTATGCTCAGCGGTGAAACAGCCACAGGAAATTATCCCACTTTAGTGGTTGAAACAATGAGTAAAATTATTTTAAATGTAGAAAGCTCTGTTTATGATTATAACAGGGATGATATTTTGACACCTCAGCCCCACTCTCCCTCTTATATAAGTGACGCAATTTGTTATAGCGCCTGCAAACTTGCCTATGATGCACAAGCGGATGCTATCATTGGAATGACTCAAAGCGGTTATACTGCGTTTATGCTTAGCAGTTATAGGCCCAAATCACCACTATATATTTTCAGCAAGGAAAGAAGTTTGATTAGTCAACTTAGTTTGAGTTGGGGTGTCAGGGCTTTTTATTACGCAGAAGAAGACAGTTTGGACGACATCATTTCAGATCAAATAACAATTTTGGAGGAAAGAGGATTTATACATAAAGGTGATGTAGTAATCAATACAGGCAGCACTCCGGTGGAGAAACACCTCCCTACCAATATTATCAAAATAACCAAAATTGAATAATAGCCTCAAGTTCACTTTCAATAAGATTGATTTCAATCTATTGCAATCTGATTGAACAACAAACGTCTGGCACGAAGCTTCATTCTATTCTGATAATACTTGTTCCATCCTATAAACAGGCCGATTAATCCATTTTCCTGCTTGCTCCATTCGTATAAACTGAATGCATTACTTTGCTCTGCAATAAATCCATCAACAAGCCTTATGTGAGATTTTATTTTTCTGTGCAATAGTTTATTTGCCTTTTTTGAAAAAAAAGAAAAACTATAAAATAAAGTATAGTAGCCATCTCCTTCGTCAATAATATTCCCAAAATCCAATTTATAATCTTGCAGAGATGAGTAAAACAACTTCCACATTGCAATTACTTCATGCTTTTTTAAGTAGCCATACAGCGGATCAAAGTATTGAATGTCTTGAACAAAACAGCTTTCCATTTTTGTAAAATCACGAATTTGCAGCGCTTTATAAAATTGTTCAATTTTATTTTTTTCCATTCTGCAAATATGACTGATAAAAAGTAATGAACAATTGTATTTATAGCAATTTATTGATAAATGTCATTATTTAGAAAATCAAAACCAGTGCTTTCATAAACTAATCATTTTAAATTTTAAAGAATATCAAAAGGCTTTACACATCTTCAATTGAATTTTCACAGGATTTAATAAAATATTTGAAATCAGGCAACGAAATTGAATAATAATGAGTCATTAAAACATAAAACCATTTTATTATGCATTATCAAAATCAGCTGATCATAAAATGGAAAATTGTTTATGACATAAAAAGCGAAAAAAGTTGTTAATTTTAATTATCTTTAAGCACTTTTTGGATTCGTATTTAATTTTATCATTAACTATTAAAAACGACTAGAATACTATACTATTAATAAAATCTCTTTAAAAACTGATCAATGAGAAAAATCTCACTATTATTCGTAGTTTTCGCACTCATTTCAATGACTTCGTTTGGGCAAGGGTTTTCATTCAAATGTGCAAAGGATACCACTGTTTGTTCATTCAACTCTTGTATTGACCTGATTACTAAAATACCCAACATCAGAACTCAGACAACCGACTACCAGGTTGTTTCTTTGAGCGCTACAGAGGGTTGTTTCATTCCTTATGTAGAATCTAGTACACCCGGGCCATCTGCATCCATCACTACAGATGATACTTATTCTGGTAAATTTCCAGTAACATTTCCTTTCAGTTTTTATGGTTCAAACTACGATTCATTAATTATCAGCGGAAACGGTTTCATTTCTTTTGATGTAACTAAAGCAAATCAGTTTTCTCACTGGAATATTATCAATGGAGGAACACCTCAAAACCTTCCCAGTACATTTTACGACAGAGCCATTATCATGGGGCCCTACCATGATTTAGACAACAGGGATCTTTCCAATGTTTCTCCCAATAGAAAAATAAAATACCAAGTTGTAGGTACTGCACCTCATAGAAGACTTGTAATCAGCTACTACAAAGTTCCACTTTTCAGCTGCAATACTTTATTTCAAAATACACATCAAATTGTAATTTATGAAGGGGTAAATGTAGTGGAGGTTTTCATTAATGACATGCAACAATGTGCAGGTTGGAATCAAGGCAGATCTATGGTGGGTATGCAAAATTATGCAAAAAACAAAGGCATCATGGCACCCGGTAGAAGAGCAACAGATCCTGCTTGGGGAACCATTGGCATGAATGAAAGCTGGCGTTTTATTCCAAAAGATGGCCCTTCAAGATTCAGAAGTGTTGAACTATATGATACATTAGGAAATCTAATGTCTGTAGGTGATACAGCAAGTATTGACCCAATTACATTAAAAGTAACATTCAATAATATTTGTAACCCTAGTACAACTGCGGGCAATGATATTTATATAATCAAGACTAAGTATCAGTCACCTATTAATCCTTTAGAGTTTGAATATGGAAGTGATACTATCAGAGTTAACAAAACAATCCCTCCTCCTTTAGTTACTTCATCTATTCCACCTCAATTACCTGATACCGTTTCACTTTGTCAAAATGTTAGAGACACATTAAAAGCAGTAGGTTTCTTTAACTCTACTTATCAATGGTATAATTTTGCAAACCCTGCAGGTTCTTTACCTGTATTTGTTGGGAGTCCATATTATCCCAATACATCTGTTGCCGGTAATCAAACTTATTTTGTTACTCAAAAGCTTGGATGTTTGGAAAGTGATAGTGTAATGATAACTTTACAAGTTAAGGCGATTCCTACAGTTCCAACTACACTTCAAGCTATTCCAAGATGCGGACCGGGCCTTTCAAATATTTATTCTACAACACCATTAGGAAGTGACTTGGTTTTTGATATTTATACCAGTTCAACAACACCAAGGCCCCTTTATAAGGATTCCATAATTTATCATCCGTACATAACAGGCTCAACTACATTCTATATTGTAGTTAGAGATACTTTGGCCGGTTGTTCATCTAGTCCGAGAGTACCTATCATTGCAACTGTTAACACAAAACCTGCACTTCCAACTGGCACCAATGGTTCAAGATGCGGACCAGGTACAATTTTACTTTCTGCAAATGTTCGTCCAGGTGAGACAATCAATTGGTATAATGTTTCAGGTGGCGGTAATATTCTTCCGGGAGGTAATTCAACAGGAATATTTACAACACCTTTTATTCCAGCAAACAGCTCAGTCAATTTTTATATTGAGGCAAAAAATACTTCTACTGGATGCGTTTCAGATACTCCAAGAGTGAGAATAGTTGCAACTACAAATCCAACACCGGATCTTGGACCCGACGTAAATCAAACTATTTGCAATGCCTATACAACAAATCTGCTTTTATTGATTGACACTGTCGGATACGCAAATAGTTCATGGACATTTAATGGAGTGTATGTTGCCACCCCTGATAATGTTGGTGAACAAGGCGTTTATCAGTTGATAGTTGAAAACCTTGTTTACAATTGTCCGGATACTGCAAATGTAAATCTGACTATTTTACCTCCAATTAATCCATTTGCAGGTAACGATACGATTGCTGCTACTGGTGTAGATCATCAATTGGTTGCTACCTGTCTTACGCCACAGCAAGGTGTTGTGAGGTATTTGTGGACTCCTTCTTCATACTTGAAAAACCCTGCTGATTCTATCAGAAGAACTCCAATAGTAATTCTAAACAACGATCAAATGTTTGTTGTAAAGGCCACCAATAAAATTGGCTGCAGTGCAACAGATTCAGTATTTATAAAAGTTTTTCCCGGTCCAGATTACAATACGCCTAATGCATTCACACCAAATGGAGATGGATTAAATGACATTTTTAAAGTTGTTCCTGCAGGAATTGACAATACACAATATTTTAAAATTTTCAACAGATTTGGAGAGCTTGTGTTCCAATCAAACAGATGGATGCGTGGTTGGGATGGTACTAAAGATGGTAAACTACAACCCCCAGGAACTTATATCTGGATTGTAAAAGGTATTGACAGGAATGGCAAAGTAGTAGAGAAAAAAGGAACCGTGATCTTAATGCAATAGCTTTATAAATCCTACGGAATTAAAAACCTGATTCAATTGTAATCAGGTTTTTTTGTTTACATACCTCACATTATGTCAAACTGAAATTTATTATGTGTTACTACAAAAATTATTATTTCGTAATTTCTAAAAAAATACCTTCTTTTTTTAACAAAACATCTCGATTTAACGTTTTAATAATTGGTAATATTGCTACGCTTAAAAAAACACTATTAATTAGGAATTGAAATCAATTCAATGAAAAAATACTTTCTGTTTATTTCTTCCCTCTTTTTATTGAATACACTGATTGCTCAGGATTTTTCAAATAAGGGAAAAGATTTTTGGGTGGCTTATGGATACCATGTACGGATGGTTTCCAATACACAGGATATGTTATTGTATTTTGCTACCGATCAAGTAACCAATATTACCATAACAATCCCTGGAACAGGTTATAGACAAACATTAACAAGTGGTCCAACACCAACTATTCTAACATCTGACCCAATCCCTAAAATAGGAACAGGTGATGTACGATTGCTTAATGAATCCACTTCCCCAGAAAATAAAGGCATTCATATCACTTCAGATAAGCCCATGGTCGCTTATGCGCACATATACAACAGCAATACGTCTGGAGCTACTATTTTATTTCCAACCAATATATTAGGAAAAGAATACTATTCAGTAAACTATACCAATAATTCAAATGAGGATAATTCTAATTGTTGGTTTTATGTACTTGCAACCGATACGGGTACTACAAGTGTTGAAATCACCCCAAGTGCAACTACCATCAATCATCCTGCTGGGGTACCTTTCACAATTAATCTTACTCAAGGACAAGTTTACAACATTTTGGGACAGCTTACAGGCGCTGGTGGCGGCGGCGGTGGTGGTGGTAATTTTTTTACTGGTGTAGATTTAACCGGTTCTAAGATAAAGAGCATAGCTTCTTCAAATGGAACCTGTAAAAAAATTGCAGTATTTTCAGGTAGTGGTAAGATTAACATAACATGCTCGAGCACTACCCAAAATTCTTCTGATAATTATATGGTTCAGTCATTACCCAAAGAAGCATGGGGAGAAAAATTTCTCACTGCACCTACTAGCAGTTTAAATTTCAATATTTACAGAATTTGTGTATTTAATCCCTCTACTATTGTAAAATTGAACGGATCAGTCATTACATACCCATTGGTCAATAATTTCTATTATGAAATACCAGCCACTAGTAATCCATTAAAAATTGAAGCAGACCAACCTATTAGTGTGGCTCAGTACATTGCTACTCAGGGGGCTTGTGGAAATCCTGCTTGTAATGGTGGTGGTGGTGGTACTTGCAATAACCCAGGAGATCCGGAAGTTATTTATTTAAGCCCAGTTGAGCAGAATATTTCTAAAGTAATCTGGAATGCAACTCCTAACTTTAATATTTTACAACATTATTACAATGTGGTAATACCAAAAGCAGGGACAGCTATCAGTTCATTTAAATTAGACGGAGTTAATGTTAACCCTTCTCTTTTTATCACTCATCCTCAAGAACCCAATTATGCATATTTAAGTAGCAGATTATCTAACTCGGGCGTTCATATTATAGAATCTGATTCAGGTTTTAATGCAATCGCTTATGGTTTTGGTAGTGCAGAGTCTTATGGCTACAACGCAGGAACCAACATAAAAGATCTTTTTAATTTTCTTCAACCATTAAACCCGCTGAGTTTAGTTTCAAACCCTGTTGCTTGTACCGGAACTCCATTTTACTACAGCGTTACATTTCCTTTTCAACCAACTTCTCTCTACTGGGATTTTCACAACAATCCTCTTCAAAGTCCAAATACCAATATAATAGTAAACAATCCTGTAGCAGACACTACTTATTTTATTGGGAATAAACAAGTATGGAGATATAAACTCAATACAAGTTATATTATTTCAGTTCCAAATAATTCACCTGGTTATCTTGTTACTGTAACAGCGGGTACAACATCTTCTGAAGGATGCGGCAATAGTTTTGACAGAGATTTTTATTTGGGAGTTTATGACCCACCAAACGCTCACCTTTATTATCAAAACAATGGTTGCATCAATGACACAGTAAGATGTTTTGATTCCACCATTTATCAAACAGGTACTTATTCATATAAATGGTTTTGGGATTTTGGAGATGGTCATAGAGATAGTGTTAGAAATCCGAAACATCGTTATCAAAATCCAGGAACCTACACCATCAAATTTTCAATGATCAGTAATGTTGGATGCTACAGTGATACAGCATATAAAGACATAACCATTAGCGGAGTTCCTATTGCAAATTACTTTAGCACTACACCAGCTTGTGTTGGATCAACTATTATTTTCAAACCCTTGATATCACTTGATTTGCCGGGAAATATCCAAAACTGGTACTGGACATTTGGAGATGGTAATTCTCAAAATATTTCATTACCTGATTCGGGAGTTACCAATCATATCTATTCTAATCCGGGTATTTACCACCCTACTTTATGGGTAAAAACAAATACTGGATGCCCTAGTAAAATCGATACGGGAACAATACAAGTTGGTCATTTTCCAGAGGCAGGTTTTATAAACCCTGAAGTATGTCTAAGTGATGCACAAGCACTTTTTATTGATACAAGTCATGTAATTACAGGTAATGTTACCGGCTGGATATGGGACTTTGGGGATACAACAAGCGGGATTTTAAATAACTCTACTCAACAGAATCCTACGCATAGCTATCATTCCATTGGCGTAAAAAATGTTCAGTTAATAGCCATTACAAATATTGGGTGCAGAGATACAATAATGCAAAGTTTTTATGTAAATGGAAGTACACCACATGCTGGAATTGAACTGCTCGATTCAAATACCATTTGTGCCAACAGTATAGTTTCAATCAAAGACACTTCTACTGTTGAACCTGGGTCTATTGTGAAAACTGAAATTTACTGGGATTATTTAAACAACCCGACAGTATTTGAAACAGATGATCTGCCGTTCTTTGGAAAAATCTATACCCATAATTACCCAATTTTTCAAACTCCGGCTTCAAAAAATTTTAGAGTTAGATTCAGAGCTTATTCGGGTACAATATGCATTGATGACGCATTTTTGGATATTATCGTACATGCGTTACCGAAGGTTATCTTCAACCCTATTCCCGATACATGTCTTTACATTAATCCATTTCCAATTACGGAGGCAATTGAAATTTCCGGACTTCAGGGTTCTTTTTATTTCAGTGGACCAGGAATCAGTAATAACGGCATATTCAATCCGTCAACTGTAGGTGTCAGCACAGATACTCTTCAATGTATTTATACCAGTACTGCAGGATGTAGCGACACTGCCTACCAGCAAATTCAAATCGTTGCTCCCCCTTTAGCGAATTTTGGATTTAACCAACCAGTTTGCATTGGGAGTGATGTAATTTTTACCGATTCTTCCTCAATCCCTAATGGAAATATCGGAAGCTGGACTTGGGATTTTGGAGACGGCACTCCCTTTGTTACTCAAACTAATAATAATCCAATCAATCATATTTACAACATCTCAGGGGCATATCCAGTAAAACTAACGGTTACGAGTGTAACCGGATGCAACAGTCTTGTAAAGGAAAAGAATGTATATATTAGTCCACAACCAGTTCCGGGCTTTACGCATTCAGATACGGCTTGTCTTCCAAATGCACTTGTTCAATTTAACAGCATCAGTACCATTTCTGATGCTTCTCAAAATACACTTACTTACCTGTGGAATTTTAACGACCCTTCAAGCGGAGTATTAAACATTGGTTCAACGGCTAATCCAACTCACGTATACCAAACATTTGGAAATTATCTGGTACAACTAACGGTTACTAGTAATGCAGGTTGTGTTCATGACACAACCATTTCAGTCAACAATTTTCACCTAAGGCCTGATGCAGATTTCAGATTTGATAGACAAAGCGTATGTTTAGGGGATCTTGTAAGAATGATAGATTTAAGTATACCTGTGGAAGGTAACATCATTTCATGGCACTGGAATTACGATAATGGAATTTATTCAAATTTAGTAAGTCCAAATTATACATACAGCGACTCAGGATTGTATAATGTTAGTCTTTATGTAATCAACAATTATGGTTGTACCAGTGATACTGCAACACATCCGTTCTATGTTTATGCCTATCCTTTAATCAGTGCAGGTCCGGACATGAATATTTTAGAAGATGTAGGTGCTTTATTACAATCAACTGCAACAGGTACCAATTTGACATATACTTGGACCAGCGGCTTGTATCTTAATAATACACATATACTGAATCCGTATTGCACACCTTCTAATGACATCAATTACTTACTAACGGTAACGGGTATAGGAGGATGCGTTTCTAAAGATGAGGTGAAAATATTTGCACTCAGAAAATTACTTATTCCGAACACGTTCTCGCCCAATAAGGACGGAATTAATGATTACTGGGAAATAAGTAATTTAAATCTTTACCCTGATGCCAATGTCCGAATTTTTACAAGAACAGGACAAAAAGTTTTTGAATCTAATGGATATAGAAAACCATGGGATGGAACAAAAAGCGGAAACATTTTGCCAATAGATACTTATTATTATATCATTGAGCCGGGAAGCGGAAGACCTCCAGTAAAAGGATATGTCACTATTATAAAATAATTCATTGATTTTGACTAAATAAAGCGATTTTTAAAATCAGTGAAAACCAATAAAACAAAAATGAAGTTTATCTGTGCATTACTTTTAAGCATTTTTATTTCATCTCAGATGAATGCACAGGCAAAGCCATCTTATACTCAGTATATTCTCAATAATTTCATTTTAAATCCTGCCATCAGCGGAATAGAGAACTACACTGATATCAAAATGAGCTACAGAAATCAATGGACAGCAATTGAGGGTGCGCCCACTACAAATTATTTTACCGTTCATTGCCCATTAGGAAAAAATGATTCCAGAACCAATATCAATTCTTTTGACATAAAAGGAGTCAATCCAAGAGGAAAGGAATACTGGAGTGATTACACTGCACCGGATCCTCATCATGGTATAGGATTCACTGCGGTCAATGATAAATCGGGTTACATCAATAGGTGGACGATGAATGTTACTTACGCTTATCATCTTCCATTGTCTGCGAAAACAAGCATGTCCGTTGGTTTCAGTGCTGGAATGTCAAGCATAAATTTAGATAGATCTAAAATAGATTTTGGAGGCATGGACCCTAATGATCCTGCCATTGGATATACGAACAATGAATTAAAAAAAATAAAACCGGAAATGGGAATTGGTTGCTGGTTGTACTCTCCCTCCTATTTTGCCGGCTTTTCTGTACTAAATATTATACCTGGTAAAAACAAATTTGTATTGAATAATAAATATGGAGACTCATTCACTCCCAACTACTTTTTAACAGGAGGATATCGTTTTAACATTGGAGAAGATTTCAATTTAATCCCTTCATTCATGTACCAATATTGGAAACCACAGTTATCGGGGTTGCATATCAACACCAAACTTCAATATCGAGATATAGGATGGGCAGGTGCTGGTTGCAGAATATCTGATTTAATTTCTGGCTACTCTGGTATGATTGGATTAAAAATTGCGAATGCAGTTAACCTTAGCTACTCATACGAGCTAGCATTCAACAATAGTCTTGTAAATTATACAGGAAACACTCATGAAATATTGATTGGGTTTATTATAGGAAATACCTACGGTGATTCTTGTCCAAGAAATGTTTGGTAATATTGAAGCAGTTATGCGGTCTATTGATTACTGAAAGTATTCTAAATATATCAGTGTTAAAGTAGCAAGCGTCATTATCGCAAATGTTAACCAACCCAAAATATTTGATTTCTTACCATTAGTATATTTACCCATCACTTTTTTATTATTGCAAATATTCAGTATTATGGCAATTAAAACAGGGGCAGTTATCCCATAAAGAACCGCTGAATACAACAATGCCTTCATAGGACTAATGCCTAAATAATTCAACGATAAACCTATCAACATAGAAATAGCAATGATAATATAGAAGGGACGGGCTTCGTGAAATTTATTATCCAAGCCTTCCTTCCAACCAAATGTTTCACAAAAAATATAAGATAATGAGCCACTAAGAACAGGTATCGCAATCAGCCCTGTTCCAATGACACCAATTGCAAACAAAAAATAAGAAAAATCACCCGCAACTGGTCTCAATGCCTGAGCTGCTTCTTGAACTGTATCAATTTTATGAACACCGGCATTGTACAAAACAGTTCCGGTTGTTAAAATAATAAACCATGCCACTACTCCTGAAAATCCCATTCCAACATCCACATCCTGTTTCATCTCATGAATCAATTTTTTATCTACCATGGTATGTGTTTTCATGTGTTTCATTTCTTCTACTTCCATAGTAGCTTGCCAGAAAAACAAATAAGGTGAAATTGTTGTTCCAAGAATACCAACAATAACTGCGATAAAATTTTTATCAAATTTTATAACTGGAATCAATGTTGATGAAAAAACCAACAGCCAATTTTGTTTGAATAAAAAAGGGACAATAAAATATACTAACAATACGATACATAAATATTTAAGAATAGATGCAATTTTTAAGTAGGGAAAATAAATGATACTTATCAAAAGAATGATGGTAAATACCACACTAAAATAAGATGCATCAATTTCCGGAAATAATAAATTACCAACAGCACCCATACCTGCGATATCGGCTCCAATATTCATTATAATTGCAGGACAACTGAAAACAAGCATGACATATAAAATCCACTTGGGGTAATAGGTTTTTAAGGTGCCAGTTAATCCTTTAGAAGTAACCATTCCAATTCTCGCACACATTTCCTGAATAGCGGCCATCAATGGGAATGAAAGTAGAATTGTCCATAGAGTAGATAGTCCGAATGCCGCACCGGCCTGCGAATAAGTTGCAATTCCGGAAGGATCATCGTCACTGGATCCTGTTACCAAGCCTGGTCCAAGTTTTTTCCAAAAAGCTGAGAATTTTGATAATCGTTTCATTTTTGGAATAATTAACTTAAAGATAAAATTATTATAAATAGTTCATGGCAAAATGATTTATTTCAACATTACTTAATGCACCATGGTTTAGAATTATATTTTTATCCTCCACAACTCTTTTGCCTAATATCCTTTCAAGATCTTCTTTGTAAAGTGTTTCTTTTTTTAATAATTCAGTTGCAACTTCATCTAGTTTTTGCTTATTCTCAATCAGCAAATCCTTTGTTCTTTTATAACTATCATTTATCAGATTACGAACTTCTTCATCAATCAGTTTTCCTGTTTCTTCACTGAATGGCTTTTGTAAAGCAGTTTCTGTTTGACAGGTGGAATCATAATAACTTACATTCCCGATTTTTTTACTGAAGCCATAATACACAATCATTGTATATGCCTCTTTTGTTGCTTTTTCTAAATCATCCAACGAACCAGAAGAAACTTCTTCAAAAATTATATCTTCAGCAACCCTGCCAGCAAGTGCGGCACACAATTGTTCAGAAAATGTTTTTTCACCCTGGATATTTTTTTCTTCCGGCAGATACCAAGCTGCCCCCAAAGACTTGCCCCTCGGAATAACAGATACTTTCAACAAAGGATCTACGCGCTTAAGTAACCAACTCGCAACAGCATGACCTGCTTCGTGATATGCAATGATTGTTTTTTCTTTTTTTGAAATAATCCTACTTTTTTTCTCAAGACCTGAAACAATTCTTTCTATTGCATCAATAAATTCTAATTTACCGATTTTATCTTTTTTATTTCTGGCAGAAATCAATGCAGCTTCATTACAGACATTGGCAATGTCTGCACCAGAAAAACCAGGTGTTTGAGAAGCAAGCGACTTTATATCAATATTGTCTTCCATTACTAAATTTTTGATATGGACTTTAAATATTGCTTCTCGTTCATTAAGATTGGGCAGTTCTAAATATATGTGCCTGTCAAATCTGCCCGGTCTTAACAATGCAGGATCTAACATATCTGCTCTATTGGTTGCTGCTAGGACAATTACGCCTGAATTTGTTTCAAATCCATCCATCTCAGTCAACAACTGATTTAAAGTACTTTCTCTTTCATCATTGGAGGAATTCATGAATGCGCCCCTGCCCCTGGACCTTCCAATTGCATCTATTTCATCTATAAAAACAATACATGGTGCTCTTTCTTTGGCACTTTTAAATAAATCTCTAACTCTTGAAGCACCAACACCTACAAACATTTCAACAAATGCAGAACCAGAGATAGTAAAAAAAGGCACCCCGGCTTCACCTGCAACTGCTTTAGCAAGGAGTGTTTTTCCTGTTCCCGGAGGTCCAACTAATATAACACCTTTAGGAATTTTAGCCCCAATTCTGGTGTATTGATCGGGCTTTTTCAAAAAATCAACAATTTCTTTTACTTCTGCTTCTGCTTCTTCGAGTCCGGCAACATCTTCAAATGTGGTATTTGTTTTTTCATTTTCAATGATGGTGGCATTCGATTTACCAAAATTAAATATAGCGTTTCCTGAATTTCCTGCCATACTAGTCCTTCTTATAAAAAAATTCCAAAATCCCACTAACAAAATAAGGGGCAATATCCATCCCAATAATCCCCAAAAAGAAAAACTTGATTTTTCATACCGAACATCTACCCTGTTTTCTTCTGGAGTGTTTTTCTGCGCGTCATTCAATAAATTTTGAAATATTTCAACTGAACCAATTGAAAACCAATATTGGGGACCATTTTCAGAAAGCTTTCCATATCGTTGTCTTAGTATATTCTTCTGGTAAGGATCGTCAATATGCTGTGATTTGATGTAAACATTTACTTTCTCATTATTGATGACAATTAATTTCTGTACCGCATTTTTTTTCAACATATCCTGATTGAATTGATGCCAGCTAATTTCCTTTGCATTGGAATTATATTTCAAAATCGATGGAAACAAAAGAAAAAGAATCAATAAAAGATATACTAACCAACTGTAAGAGAATTTGCCGGTAGAATTATTTTCGGATTGAAGTTTTTTATTGTTTTTTTTGAGCATCTCAATTTTTTTTATTTAAAAAATACTACAAAAAAGCATCTATCACAGGATAGATGCTTTCAATTGAATCAGCAATCATCTACACCGTTTCAAAAACATCGCTGTATACGATTTCCAATTTATTTTCTACCCTGTTTACTCCAGGAGCCGCCAAAGCTGCATGTTCAGCCTCCTCTTTCTCTGCAAAAGACCTTACGGTTCCTTTTAACGTCACTTTGTCTCCGGTTGTTTCAATGTTTATCTTGTCAGCATCGTGTCCAGCTGTTCTTACAAAACAATCTCTTATTTTTTGTTTCACATCAATAGAAGATGGTTTTTGATTTACCGAAACATTATTGATAATACCTCTAACTCCGGCTATATTTTCAATTGCATTTTTTGCAGCAAGTCTCTGATAACTCCAGTCTACCAAACCTTCAATTGTAATAAAGCCGTCTTCGACTTTCAAAGTCAATTTTTGATCCGGAACGGAAGTGTCCCATTTAAGTGCATTTAAGCAAGCCTCTGCAATATCAGTATCTGTTTTTCTGTTGGATGGAGAAACACCAACCTGTATATCAACTGCTACAGCCTTTACACCATAAATTCTTTTAGCAACTCTCTCCGCAGCCATTTTTTTTGAATACGCATCCACCATTCCGGAAAGCGTAACAACAGCGTTTTTAACTGAAACTCCTATTTCAGAGGCATTTAAAAAGGGCTCCCATTTTAATTGAGTTTGAACATCCATTTGAATTTGCTGATCGTTCTTCATCATAATAATAACATTTAATTTTAAAAAATAATTTTGAAAGAAATTGAATCTTCATAAAAAATTCAAATCAAATATATCAGATGAAAAAAATAAATTTCGAATCTACCATCATTCTCCACAATGAATTGAATCATCTTTAGCATTAATTATTCATCAAAAAAATTATTCTATGAATAAAAAAGAGCAGGGTTGAAACCCTGCTCTAAACAACTGATATAGTCTCGGTTTTTAACCTTGAATCTCTATCAATCTATTTATGTTAAGAAATTATTCCTATCAAACTTCCATTTTGCAATTTTGCATAAAAATCAACTATACATAAGTATACCTCAACTTCCTTTCAGTCTGATTGAACCATCTCCCTCTAAACTTAAACAAAGTTAACTCAGCAAAAAGCTTCTTAAAAAAACTTACGTCATTCTTTTGTATGACACTCTTGATTAATAATAAAATAAATAACAACACTAATCAAAGCAGAAAAATAACACCATACTGAAATAGTGTATTCTTGGTAAAATATCAAAGTGAAGACATAAGAAACTACAATCAATATTCCCAACCATTTCATTTTTTTAATACCAGAAATAAATAGAGGAATCACGGTAGTCATACCATAAAATATATTTCCAATGATAAGATACCCTATAGGGAATCCCAAAATATATTTTAGATGATACGTTTCAAATTTTAAACTTACAGGAAAATGAATCAAACAATATGAATAAAATATAGATAAGACAATACCAAAAAATGAAATAACCCGAAGTACTTTTCGTTTAAAAGAATTAGTTTCAAATAATAAAATAGAAATTGGAATAAATGAAGGCCAAAAAATATAAGCGAATGTTAGATAGAGATAAATAAGTTGAGTTAGGAATATCTTACTGTGATCTGTTTTTACATAAACCCAAATAAAACCCTACGTCATTTGTTGAATGGCAAATACAAAAGGGATACTTGCAAACATAACTTGAGAAGATGATTTTGTTTTGGCAACAGCAGCAACTCCTATCATTGAAAGCAATATGAAGGACCCAAAACAGGCATTTGCAGAAAAACACATCATCTTAAAATTTAAATATAAAATCGAAAAACCAATTCAATACATCAATTAAATATTCAAATTTGTTAAAAGGATCATTTGTAATTTCAAATATTAACTCTAAGAATGCATATCATATCATATCATATAATAAATAAAAAGGTGTTGAATACTAAAAGAATTAAAAAATTGAAGCAGGCTTCTCAAAATGAAAGTGTCTAAACCATGATTTTACCTAGCTATTCAAAAGATACAAAAGTAAAGATGCAAAACTCCTGAATTCCTATTTTATACATATTTTTTATTTCTATTGCATAACCAATCATTCTTACGATTAAGTAATTAAGTGATAGTTAATGTTTTTTAAAAAAAAGGTTGTAAAATTCATTATTTATTATAATTTAGCTGATTCCTTAAATCTCATATTAGGCACATTATCTATAAGTAAATTTTTAAGGAATAAAAAGTTGAAATTCTGATATGAAAAACAATCAAATCATCTTAATTTATTCAGAAAAAAAATCTGCTTATCTCAACAGGATTTTCAGTTTGTTCCAGAATTTCTCTGTACTTAATTTTCTTTTATTTAAAACATGCCAAATTATTCAACAACTATTAAAAGATCACTTTAAAATAAACTTGAATCAACGTTCATATTGTGAATTTAATTCAGTCACTATAAAAAATATTTTAACAATTAACCTCAATACAAATACAAACCCCAAACAATAAAATAAACTCAGGTAAAATGAATAAGCTAAAACTTCTACTTTTTTCTATTGCAGTAATTTACTCAACGTTGGCCTTTGCTCAAATTCCGGCAAACGATAATCCATGTAATGCTATATCATTGCCAAGTGCAAGCAATGCTTGTACTTCTGTAAGCGGCACCACTGTAAATGCCACTGTTACTTCCGGAGTATCCGGTGCGCCTTGTCTAGTTACAGTTAATGAAGATGTATGGTTTAATGCTGTTATTCCTGCAGGCGGTACTATCATTTTAAAGACAACTGCCGGTACAATGGTAGATGCAGTAATGGCTGCATATACAGGCAATTGTAATTCGTTATTAGAGGTAGGTTGTGATGACAATACAGGTCCTGGTTTGATGCCCGAATTAACTATATCCGGATTAACACCCGGTACTAATCTTTTGATTAGAGTATGGGCTTTTGCTTCGACCGGAAGCGGCACTTTTGATATTTGTGCAGCTTTACCTCCCCCACCCCCATCCAATGATTATCCATGTAATGCAACCTTGCTAACGGTATCCAATACATGCAGTTTTCAAAATTTTACAAATGAAAATGCTACAGGAACAGATAACGCACCTACACCAGGTTGTGCAGGATATACCGGAGGAGATGTATGGTTTAAAGTATTGGTTCCCGCAGAAGGTGCAATTAATTTCAATACAGAAGCAGCAGTAATGACAGATGGCGGAATGGCCATTTATTCAGGTTCATGCGATAACTTAAATTTATTGCTTTGTGATGATAACACAGGTACCGGTAATATGCCTCAGATTATAGCTTCCGCATTAACACCCGGAGATACTATTTGGGTGAGGGTTTGGGAAAATGGTAATAATAATAATGGGACTTTTGGAATTTGTGCTTCTATCCCCACTTCTTTACCTGACAATGACATCGCTTGTAAAGCAACGCTACTTACTCCTGATGTATTATGTAATAGTATTACCTCAACTACGGTGAATGCTTCCTTTTCAGTTGGAGTACCTAATCCAACCTGCGTTACTGCTGTAAATGGGGGCGATATTTGGTTTAAGTCAGTAGTTCCATTTACAGGTGGTATTAATTTATTGACCACAGCTGGAACGATGACCAATGCTGTAATGGCATTATATACAGGAACAAGTTGTGGAGTTTTAACACTGGTAGATTGTGATGACAATTCCGGTCCAGGAAATATGCCTCAGTTAAATACATTAGGACTTTCTCCGGGAGATACAGTTTGGATAAGGGTTTGGCCTTCCACCCTTACAGGAACAGGGACTTTTGATATTTGTGCAACAATTCCTCCTTTTCCTCCATCCAATGATGAACCTTGTACCCCAACGAACTTAACAGTAACGCCAACTACTTCATACCAAATTTTCACTAATGAAAGCGCCACTCCCAGTCCAAATGTACCTGCACCAAGTTGCGGAAGTTATTCAGGTGGAGATGTATGGTTTAGTGTTACGGTTCCATCAGGTGGTTCAGTAAAAATTGAAACAGAAGTTGATGTAATGATTAATGCTGCTATGGCTGTTTATGCCGGTACTTGTGACAACCTTACAGAAATTCTTTGCAATGACAATGGTACAGCCATGCCGATTGCAACTATATCGGGACAAACACCCGGAAGTACTTTATGGATAAGAGTTTGGGGTTTCGGTGCCAGCAACTTTGGCACGTTTGGAATCAGCGCATCTATTCCTCCCCCACCTCCATCAAATGATAATCCTTGTAATGCCACATTATTGCCTACTCCTACTGATATATGCAACTATACTTTAGCTTCAAGTGCTGATGCTTCTTCTACTACCGGAGTGTCAACCCCAAGTTGCGGAAATGCACCGGGTGCTGATGTTTGGTTTAAAGTAGTAGTGCCACCAGGCGTTTTTGGTTTACACGTTCAAACTGAATCTGGTACAATGTTCAATGGAGTGATGGCTGTTTATTCTGGTACTAACTGTGGATCTTTAACAGAGTTGGGATGTGATGACAATGGAACTGCTATGCCTGATTACGGTGCATTTAATTTAACTCCCGGAGATACAATATGGATAAGAGTATGGGGAGCAACATCTTCTAATGACGGGGAATTCAGTATTTGTGTAACAACAATCACTTCTCCCCCTCCTTGCAATACATCTACTCCTGCTGCAGATGTTTGCGATGTTGCTCCAAGGGTATGTGATTTTAACGGCTATTGCGGTAATACATCTGATACTTATAATGCTGATGCCTGGAGTGATTTAGAAAATCTTTTCAGTGATTGTTTGGGTGGCGCTTCAATTGAAAACGATTCTTACATTACATTTATTGCAAATGAAACCACAGCTACATTCAATGTATGGGTAACTTCCAGTCAAAACAATGATGGTATTCAAATGATGTTTTATGAAGGTGAATGCAATTCAACAACTCCTGTTTGTCATGGAGGATATAATAATATGGTGCAAAGCACGTTGCCTTATACGGTAACTGCTACAAATCTGATTCCTGGCAACTCTTATTATCTATTATTCGACGGATATGCAGGGGATGTATGTGATTACTCTCTTGCTCCAATTTCTGGTGTAAGCATTTTAAGTATAAGTCCGGATGCACCCGTTATTTGCAGTGGATCTAGTATTTCACTTACTGCATCAGGAGGAGTTGATCCTTACAAATGGTATGTTTCAGGAAATACAGATACCACACTCGGACCAATTATCAATGTTACCCCATCGTCTACTACAACCTATACAGTATTGACAACTAACACAGGAGTTGGTGGTTGTCCGCTAACCAAAGATGTTACTGTAACCGTTACACAAAGACCTTCAGCACCAATTGTGGATTTTTCTTTAATCAACTATTGTAAAGATGCCAATAGTTCCCAGTTAACTGCTTCTGCAGCTACCGGCAATACGTTAAACTGGTATACTGTTGAAACAGGTGGAATTGCATCTCCTATTGCACCAACCCCATCAACTAATAATAATGGAACTACAAATTATTATGTAAGTCAGTCAATTGGGGATTGTGAAGGATCACGTACTCCCATTACAATTATTGTCAGTTCTTTCAATGTTGAGGCTGGAGGCCCTGTTGATATTTATACAGGACAAAGCTATCAAACTAACCTCACATTAACTGATATAACAACTGGTGCAATTGACAATATTTTATGGAGTCCTGCTGACGGAGTAAGCGATGTTAGTACCTTGAATCCATTAATAAGCCCAATAATCAATTCAGGACAAGTAACGTATGAAGTAACAGTTACAGACACCATTGGTTGTACTGCCTCAGATAATTTGGTGATTAATGTAATAAATTTATGTATTAGCGTTAAAAATGCCTTCACTCCAAACGGAGACGGAATCAACGACTATTGGCAAATTTATACGAGCAGAGATTGCATTAAAAAGGCAACCGTTACTATATTCAACAGATACGGAAGCAAAGTATATGAAACTCAAGATTATTTTAATAACTGGAATGGAACGTTCAAAAATAAACCGCTGCCTGACGGAACTTATTATGGTGTGATTCAATTTGAACTGGTAGATGGTAAAAAGATATCTACCAAAACTGATATTTCCATCTTAAGGTAAAATTCACTTTTTAAAATAGAAATGCCCCTCAGCAATAAGGGGCATTTCTATTTTAAGTCTCGTCCTGAAAAATGGTTTTTAGGATAATGTAGTTAAAAAAAGTTGATGAATTAATTATTTCAACTTTTGGTTTTTCTTTTTTAAATCAACTAGAACGTAGTTTTCTGCTGCAAATCATATTGTCAGCAATTGGATTAACGTATCAAGCTTATTCAAAAATGGGGTACACAATAATAAGCACAATTACAATGTCAAAATAAAGGGCATTAAAATGATACTCTTTCTTATTATTTTATTTCCACTAATAATAAGAAATTCAATTTTAGAGTTGATCATAATATTTTTATGCCAATAAAATAATTGCTTAATAGAAATCAAATTAGATTTACCTTCATATTTTTTATTATTCTTCAGCTTCTTTTGAATTCAATTTCACTTTGTTTGCCTTACTTGCATGCCTTCCATCTCCGCTACCTGTGTCTAAAATCCCCTTTTCAGGAGCCAATTTATTTAGTATGGATTGAAGATTTCGTTGACGGGTATGTTGTTGCCTACATTATTATTAACGGGGTTCATGTTTCCAATAGAAAATATGCCTTTACCTCTAAAATTACTTTCGAATATTGTTCCATCCAGGTGGTTTTTTATCATCATTAAAAATGTCATGCTCAAAGGACTAGGCATTGGATCTATATGGAAACAATTACTGATTCTTAGCGGCATGTGTGCCTTTCTGTTGAGAGTGAGCATTAAAAAATTCAAAATCCGTTTACAATGATCAGATCATTTTATTTCATACTGGAAAAGGAGTTCAAGCAAATGATGCGAAGCAAAGGTTTGGTCCGTATGTTGATTATGATGCCCGTAATTCAACTGTTGATATTGCCAATGGCTGCAAACTATTCGATAAAGAATATTTCATTGGCTGTTGTAGATAATGATCATTCAGAGTATTCACGAAAGATGATTCACAAAATCACTTCTTCGGGTTATTTTAAATTGACTGCTTTCTGCAGAAATTCACAGGAAGCATTTAAGGAAGTGGAAAATGACCACACAGATCTTATTCTGGAAATACCCAAAAATTTCGAAAAGAATCTTGTGAGGGAAAACAACCAGAAATTATCGGTTCAAATTAATGCCATTGAGGGAGTTAAAGCAGGATTAAGCGGAGGATATCTTGCCAATATCATCACTGATTTCAACAGTGATATCAGAACACGTTGGGTACAATCTCAGGGAGTAGATGAACCTGCCCTTGTAAGTGTTGCACCTGTTAACTGGTACAATCGATACATGAATTATTACCTATTCATTATTCCCGGAATACTGGTGACACTTATTACAGGTATTGGCATGTTGCAGACTTCTTTTAACATGGTAAAAGAAAAAGAAATCGGTACCATAGAACAGATCAATGTGACTCCTGTAAAAAAACAAGCATTTATTTTAGGAAAGATGGTTCCCTACTTTGTATTATCGGCTTTGGTATTTGTTATTGGACAAATTGTAAGCTATCTTTTTTACAACATTCACTCTGTTGGAAGTTACCTGACTGTTTTTGTTGGCATGTGTGCCTTTCTTTTTTCCTTACAGGGTTTTGGATTGCTTTTATCTACCTACGCTGAGAGTCAGCAACAGGCGATGTCTTTAGGTTTCTTCTTTATGAACATACTCAATATGATGAGTGGTTTGTACACCTCAATAGACAGCATGCCTATGTGGGCAAAAGTAATGACAGGCTCATTTCCATTAAGTCATTTTATAAGGGTAATGAGAATGGTTATGCTAAAAGGAAGTTCTATAGCTGAAGTAGGCGATCATTTATTGATTATGGTGGGGTTGGGAATCATTTTCAATACCTGGGCAGTACTACATTATCAAAAAAGGAGCTAACTGAATTTTGTTCAATTAGAAACCCTTGAACCATTGAAACATTTAACCTTGAACCATTGAACTATTATAATGGTCTAGCCATGTATAACTGCAGAATTGCATTATTTTCAATTATCTGCATATCTAGTGCATCCGAAGCACCATCGCCATTGCAGTCTGTATTATTATATCCATATTGAAAATTAAATGCATCATTTTCCGTAACAGACATATCATTGATATCAATCGTACCATCTCCTGTATTTTCTCCCGAAAATATTCCAAACAAATTGGTCTCCAGATTTTTCATAGGACTGTTTATTCCGTTGCCAAATGCCTTTGTGTCCTCATTTGTAAAATCATATAAAGCAGTCTGTGACATATCAACCGGTGCAGCACTCCAAGTCTCCAAAGAGTTACGATGTTTAAGTGAAATGTAATAATTATTTTCATTGGGAACTTCCGGAATTGAAACTGAAGCGGTACCATCGGTATGCAATAATGTAACAGTGCTTAAATCCGGGGTATTGTTTTGCAAATGATCCGGACTCCACAAATCAACCTGTATCATATCAGTTGCTGTAGGGTCACTGCTCATTCCGAGATTATACAATGTTGGCTCCATCATCTCCCCACCCCTGTAAAATCCCTCTAAAAAAGCTTTTAGAGTCAATGTATATGCCAATAATAAATCTTCCGGTTGCTGAAAACCCTGTGTAAGAATTGTATTGCCAGACGATAAAGTATTAATCATCGTTTCTCCAACAGAATAACTAACTGAAAAATCCGTACCTGAATAATATCCTCCCGCACTGGATATTAGTTTTCTGCTGATTGTTTGACTGTATGAAAAAACAATTGTATGTAGCAACAATACGGTTATTATTATTTTCCTCATGGCAATTTTTTTTCAAATATATAGTATTTTTATTTCCTACTTAAAAAATTAATTATTTTTTTAGGTAAAAAGTAGTTCTTCCATTTTAACACCGTAATCGTATTTTTCATATTTCTCTTTACCATCAGGTCTTTCTTTGGTGGTTCTTATCATGTATACCGGATGTGCAAGCAATGCATCGGCAGGAATCTCATATTGTAAAAATTTGGAAATATGATCATCTGTCAATTCTTCATTGATCCACTGAAGTGCTTGTTTCGGCTCCATAATAACCGGCATTCTGTGTTTGTTAACTCCCTCATTATGAATTTGTTTCATCAACTCATTTGCACTTCTTGTTATGATAGAAAAAGTTCCCCTCAATTCACCAGTTTCAATATCAGGAATAGGAGAATAATTATATATTGCTGGCAACAACATGCACTTGCTTTCCCTGAGTTGAATGAAATAGGGAATTTTATTCTTAACTCCTTCTACCCTTCTGTGTTCATATATTCCATTAACGGCTATTAAACACCTGTTTTGCCTTATCTTGTACCAAGCAGATTTTTTATCAAGTATATTTTCACTTCTCGCGTTGGCCATTTGATTTCTGTATTTTCGCAAAAGCTCTTCCGTTTTCATAAAATCAGCTACGAGCCCCCATTCAAATCCCATTAACCTTGTTGTACCTTCTTTTAGATAAACTGCAGGACAATTTTTATGAGACATGGACAGTACATGGGAAGCAACGGAGAAATCTATGTTGAAAGCATTATCAATAACAATATTGGGAATCAAATCCGTTATGTATTCTACCGTCTTGGCGCTGAATGATAAATCGTGACACATTTTAGTAGCTTTGAATATCAATAAATTTAACGCTTATTTGCTGTCCGGCAAAACCGATGGTCACATATAGAATCCCGAATTGCAAGTAAAAATCAACCGTTGCTTTCTCATTTCTTTTCTGCTTTTGGTTACTGAGAAAATGAATCAATCTGTTGATATTGTTCTTTATTTCCTTTCCGATTCTTTTTTCAAAGTTTGGTATAAAACAAGATGAGTATATTTTATATCCTATTGGATTGCTCGCAGCATTTAATAATTTTTGCTGATGTTCTTCTTCGCTCCAATGATACAGAAACCTGTATTTGTCGTTTGCAGAACTATTATAATGCGCATCGGCCTTTGCCTTATCATTATAGTGTGTTATGATAAAACATCCCTTTAATTGTTGTTGTGGTAAACAAGCAGAACAAATAAATGTATTACGCACAAAATAACATGAACCGCTTTTAATAGCAGCCTGCAATACTTCCCCAGTAAATGGATACAATGGATCAAACATTTTTATCTTGAATGATTAGCACCTGGGCAATGTCGGTTGTATAGCAAGGGGATAATTTTTCCTGCCTCAGTTTCCACTGTTTGTTATATCCCTGTGCAGCGTACTTTACCATATTTTTTCCAAATCTTTCATTTATTTTATCAAAAGTCCGCATCAATTTCTTGTCTCTTTCTCTGTCAGCTTTGTCAAATAAACCCATTTGAATATTGTTTTCAGGTATCAAATCAAAAAGTATTACGCCTATTTTTTTGAAATTGTAACCGGGCTTATAGATAATATCCAATCCTTTCATGGCGGCTTTGATCAATTCAGAACTACTGCAGGTAGCCACTTCGAGTCTTACAGTTGCAGAACGAAAATACTGCTTGTCCTGTGTTCGATGAGTGTTTGTCTGAATGAATACATGCACGACACCTGCACAGCTTTTTTGTTTACGCAGTTTTACCGCACAAATATTGGTGTAATTAGCAAGGGGTTCTCTGATATCTTCTTTAGTGCTGAGCAGTTTACCGAAAGATTTTGCCGTACATATTTCCTTTTTAGGAGCGGGCATATCATCCCAGTCAATGCATGAAATTCCTTTTAACTCATTTAACATCCGTAATCCCACAACGGTCATATTTTTTCTAACCCACTCTTCACTCATCTTTACAAAATCGGCAGCGGTGAATACGTTGTTCAACATAAGCTTTTTATTGAATTGACCTCCGATACCCCACACATCACCCACACTTGTATATTCAAGGAGTTGATTAATCTGCGATTGTTCTTCAGCAACATACACCCCCGATTCTTTGCATTCTTTTTTAGCATATCGGTTTGCCATTTTTGCAAGTGTTTTTGTTGGGGCTATTCCTATACTTACCGGAATTCCCACATCATAGGTAACAGCTTCGCGTATCTTAACTGCAAGCTCAAACATATTCTGATTGATAAGACCACTTACATCCAAAAAAGCCTCATCAATGGAATACACTTCTACTGCTTGTACAAAACCCTTAAGCATATTCATTACACGATTGCTCAAACTTCCATAAAGAGTGTAATTGGAAGAGAAAACAGCCACTTTGTGGTTTAGCATAAACGCTTCCATCATGAAAGCAGGTGCACCCATTTGAATTCCAAGTGCTTTTGCCTCGTTGCTTCTTGCAATAACACAACCATCATTGTTGCTCAATACCACCACAGGTCGTCCTTGTAATTCAGGCCTGAACAATCTTTCACAAGAAGCATAAAAATTATTGCAATCCACCAATACAATCATATCATACCGTTGCAGCGTTAATAATAATATTTGTAACTGTACCCCAAATTCTGAAATCCATTTCATCCGTAATCGGTATGGGCTTATACTTGGGATTCGGACTTTCCGGCAGTAGCCTTATTCCACTGATGTTTTTGATGAATCTCTTTACGGTAAACTCATTGTCCACAATTGCCACTACAATTCTGTTGTTGACAGGTTTCACACTTTTATCCACCACCAGCAATGAATTATCCGGAATATGAGCATTCAGCATAGAATCCCCTTTCACTCTTACAATAAAAGTAGAATTGGGTCTCGGTATAAGATAATGATTCAGGTTTATCTCTTCTTCCAAATAATCACCTGCAGGGCTTGGAAATCCGGCCTGCACGTCAATTCCGAGGCCGGTTAATACCGGTGACTCTTGGGCGACTATTTTATGAAAAGTAATAGGCTGTTCAGGGTTCTGTTCATTCATAATTGCTAAAATATTTAGCAATTATAGAGAAAAGAATTTGTATTTCCAAGTTAAATTAAAATTGAAAAATAATTACACTGCATTGCAATGATTGTTCAGAGTGTTCAATCACTGCGCATTGATTGGATTTTTCAGTAATACCCGTTCGAGAAGCAACAGGTCCTTTAATTGTGGTTTATGAAAATATATTCCGTAATCAGTACCTTGTCGCATACCGCGTATAAAAAGATAATACACCCCACCAAACTGTTTATCGTAGTTAAAATCGGGAATTCGTAAATGCAGGTACCTGTATAATGCCAGACAATAAAAGTAATACTGTAAAAAATAATTGTGCTCTTCCATTGAATTTTTCAATGCCTTACCATTGTAGTCTTCGGGGCTGTTTCCTAAATGGTTTGATTTCCAATCCAACAAATAATATTGCTCGTTTTGTTCAAAGAACAAATCTATTTTCCCATTCAGAATACCTGTAAGCGAATTTTCTTTGTTGATGCGAAGAGGAATATTATTGTCTTCCAAATCTGAAGGAAAATCATTCCAGTTGATTTGAGTAATGGGAAGATCGAACTCCAATTCGCTTAAACGTTGACTTCGCTGAACACTACTCAAACAAAATCCGCTTTGCGGCAATATTGTATTGGTAATCACTTGCAGCATTTGCTGCATGAGTTCACTATGATCCTGACTGATGCCGGTTCCAGGGTAGCGATTAATGGAAGAGTTGATAATTTTTTCCCAATTGCCAGGCTGCGAAAAATCTATACGTTCCAGCAAATCGTGCAACAAATTACCCGTCAAAGCACCTTTTCTCATTTCTTTGAATATAAAACTATCATAAGGATCTGTACCAATTTCAGATAATTGCAGAGTAATGTAATCCTGTTTTGGGCTCAATCTTGTATAACTTGTTTTTTGCCAATATCGGTCGGCGAGTTGAATGGTCGGAATTTTAGCAAAAAAATCAATGGGTGATTCTTGGGTTTGGTTGACAGTATAATTTCCGGGAGAAAACTCAGGAGAATTCATTTCGAAAATATTACAAGATGTAATATCGATGTGCGTATCTTCCGAACCCAAAAAACGAATGGATGGTGTATTATCACAACTGCTGACAATCTCACTTTGCAGGTATTTCAAAGAAGTTGATTTAGGAATATTTTTAGAATTGTTGCAATTTTCAGACAACACATAGCAATGGTAACGGGCACGCGTAATTGCAACGTAAAGAAGTCTTAAGTTTTCCTGAGCTGTCTGCAATCTTGCCTTTTCCATCAATTCTTTTTCGAGCAGAGTTTTTTCAGCAGTATAATAACCATCCTCTAACCGGAATTGTGTTGAAGTAAAGCTATCCGTACTTTTCATATCAAGAAAAGGAGCAATGACAATATCGTATTCCAAGCCCTTGCAGCTGTGCATTGTAACAATTTTTACCGCCGACTCATCGCTTTCGATGCGTTGCAAATAGCCATCTTCTGATGTTTTTTCTCCGTCTATCCCCTTTTTCAGCCAGAATATCAGCTCTTCCGGAGAATACTTGTTATCAGTTTCAGCTTCATGAAGCATTTCCATCAACTGAAAAGTGTTTGCTAAAAGACGATCGGCATTTTCAACCTGTTTCTGCAACTTTCGGTTGATGATTCTGCTGTCACTGATGAATTGGCGGAGCATTTTATATACTCCTGATGTGTTCCAAACTTCCTGGTACTCACGAAATTGCTGAATCATCTTTTCAACATCCAGTGTTGTTAATTCATTCCAAGAAATGCCGGCTATTTTCGTCAACAATGCACGATGAATGACACCGGTTTTTATTTCATAAACAGCTTGTAAAATATACCAGAGCTCAAGGGCTTCTTTTGATTCAAAAATCTTTTCGTCGCTGATGGTGACAGCTGAAATACCGAAAGCTGAAAGTCGTTCTCGGATTTTTCTTCCTTCTTTTTTATTGCGAACAAGTATTCCTATCTGCCCGGCTTTAATGCTGTCAGTAATACCTTCTTTTGTAAATTGAAAAAACTTGTCGCGCAATAATTTCCTAACCAGATTTGCAGTTTTATTAAAAACATCGAGTTTGTTTCCGCAGCATATTATTCTTAGCGGATTGAGTGAATTATTGTTGTAAGATAAATGGCCAACCCTCGCCTTCTCAGGTGCTTCAACCTTGTAATACTTCATCTGATTCGACATAAAAACATCAAATTCTGGAATGGGCTGAAAAAATTCATTCATTGAACGTATATATATTGCTGTAGCACGATAATTGGTATTCATTCGCCAAACATCATCCACAAGATTTGCAGCCTGAAAATAAGTTTGTAGATCTGCTTTTCTGAATCCATAGATCGACTGCTTTGGATCACCGATAAAAAACAGAATGTGTTTTTTTGAATGAGTATTTTTAAACACTTTGAAAAAAATATCAAACTGCAACTGATCTGTATCCTGAAACTCATCAATGAATACAGCCGAGTAACGGTCTTGCAGCACGGTAACGAGTCGATTTGACTGATCGGCATTTTGCGAATCTTCATTGCAAACGATACGATGTAAACTTTCTATCAAATCATCAAAAGTAACTTTTCCGTCAAATTCTTTTATTTTCTTAAGCTGACAATCAACTTCCTTGTAAATAGAAAGGGCAAAAAGACTGATCAGTTGCGTTACAAGAATTTTATTATTTCCGACAACATCGTCGTTATTCTTTTCTGCTACTTTTATTTCCTTTAACTTTTGTTCATAGTCATTTATTTTTGACTTAAAGTCATCGGGGAAGAAATTTTTAAAAAAAACTTTATCGCTTTTTTCCTCAATAACCTTAAACAATTCTACTTCATTTGTAAGTGATAAGATACCAGGGATCTTCTCCCTGATATCTTTTTTTTGATCAGCCAATGCCTTATTTATCCATACTTCTCTATGATCAACAACCTCTTGTATTATTGACTGTTTAATCAACGCTGCTTGCTGCTGCATAGCTTCAAAATCACCTGCAGGTTCATCCTGATTGATCAATTCATGTGTAATTCTGTTTTTGCACTGTTGAATGCTTTCACCTTGATTCAAAAAGCTTGGATATATTTTTTTCCCATTAATGGCAGATTTCATCAACCCATATATCTTTTTGCGTGTCAATCCATTTTTCAATAAAATATTCAAGAGTCTTTCATCCAAAACAGTTATTTGATTGCGCCATGCCTGATTGAATGCATCGGTTACAAATTGATCGAAATCGGAAGGCTCGATTGTAGTTGCATGAAACATTTGCCCACTTTCAAAAGCATATTCAGAAAGAATTCTGGAACAAAAACCATGAATAGTATAAATAGCCGCCTTATCAAACTGAACCAATGCGGATTGTAATCTTGATTGTGCTTCGTTCTTATCAGGAAAAGCTTTCAACATATTCAAAATCTGAGCATCCAAGCCTTCAAAATTCGGATTGGCTTCGCCAAACTTTCTAAGAATCTGTAATCCTTCCCTAATAAAATTTCTTACCCTTAATTCCATTTCCGCTGCGGCATCTCTTGTAAAAGTCACCATCAGAATTTTATCAATCGGTATATTTTTCTCAAGAACAAGTCGAAGTGCGAGAATAGCAATGGAATAGGTTTTCCCGGTTCCTGCACTGGCTTCAATCAAATTGGCACCAACCAAAGGCACATTGATTGAATCAAAACTGTCATGCTCCCTCGGAGATGTTATGGATAACTCGTGTATTAATTGATTATTTTCTTGTGACATATTAAACAACAGGAATAATTATTTTTTTGTGGGTTTAATAAATAACTGAGGCAACCTTTTTTGCAGTTCTCCGGTTAATAGAATGGTATTGTAGTTAAACTTTTTAATATTCTCCTCATTGAATATTTCATAAGTCGATTGATTTTGCTTAACAACCTGTTTTAAATATTCATCCCTGGAAAAAATATCTCCTTTTGAATGAGATTCATTTTCAAGCGCTTCTTCATACATTTCAATCAATTCATTGCTATCGAATTCGGGTGAATCTTTTTCATAAAAAATCCTCGTCATTAAAGGATAGAATAATAAAATATGGCTATGCCCATACTTAAATAATTCAATGAATTCCGGAATAATTGACCTGGCAAAATCCCTTAATTCTTCGCTGTATGAAATTTCAAAAGGAGAATCAATTCCATCGAACAATAGGATTAAATCCAATTTCGGAGAAGATTCCTGTGCAATCGCAACCAGATAGTTTATCCAGGGTTTCATGACATGCTTCAGCATATTGGTTGAAACATTGAAATATACATAGCTGTTTCCATAAACCGGAATACTGCCTTCTATTTTACAATTAACCGCAGAATAATTAACATCCAAATGAGTTTCTTGATAACCAGATTTTATGTTTTCCAATATATTTTTAAATGGCTGAATTTCCTCATTCATTTGATGAACCTTTACATTTCCGAAGTTTGCCAGAGGAAGTTTACCTGATTTTTTTTGGCGAATGGTAAACAAGTCAGTATCCGAATTCAATCTAATCAATTCATCTTTCACTTGCCAGCTCTGTAAAGAATTAAGTTCAAATAATTCAGCATCGGCTATGCGCTCATCATCTTCCCGATAATAAATACCCAATAATTTATTGAAGTAATACTTTATCGGATGTTGAAAAAATACGGCAAACTGTTCCAATCTGATATTTGAAAAATCAAACACTTCCAACTCACGTTGAGGATCTTTTTCAAATTCAATTCCTTGAATCAAACTGTTACCCAAATAATTCAAAGGAAGCTTGCTATCTGATTCGCAATATTTCACACTGAACAAGTGTAAGGGATGAATACAGGTTATTGCTTTTTTAGTTTCTGCAACGTTCTCAGTCTTTAAAGCAATGTAATCGAGCAATTCATCCACAAGAGTGGATGGTGGCTGATCTGTTCCTTTCTTCACATCGCGGGCTAGATAACTAATGTAGAGTTTTTCACCGGCAGCCAATATACTTTCCAGAAACAAATGTTTATCATTTTCACGAACATTTCGATCACCAGGGCGCTTTTCTTTTCCAATCAAACTAAAACTCAATGGAGTGTCTTGTCTGGGAAATTGATCAAAATCCATTCCCAATATTGCAACAACTTTAAAGGGAACACTTCGCATTGGCAACATAGAGCAGAAGTTGATGCCTCTTCCTGCAAAGCGATTTGTACGTCTTTCCTGTTCGAGGCGGCTGATAAACACCTGATGAAAAGTTTGATAAGTAATGCTTTCACCGGCCGCCGCATCATCCAATTGCATGATGCTTTCTTTCAAATATGCAAACCGAGGAAAATCTTCATCTTCCTCCTCTTCTTCCAATATCATTTCAGTCATGATCTTACCCAAGTATTCAGACCATTGTTGTAAGGTTTTCTTTTGAAGCCTTTGTTCGAGTAATTCTTTTAGAACTTTTATAAAATGAAACAATCTCACACGATCATACATTCCAGAACCTTCAGCTGTGTCCAATGGAAATAAAGATCTCTCTGTGCCAATGAATTCCTCTTCTCCGCTCATGCACAAACCATACATCATCTTCTGCAATCCATAATCCCAGCTTACCATCCAAGCTTCTGTTTGTTCATACAGTTCATTAGAAGCATTTTCAAATTCAACACCAAAATATATACCTGCTTCTCTGACTGCTTGCCTAACGACAGCAATATCTTTAAATCCAAATCGTCTGCATATATAGGGTGATTCCAACAATGATAGTACTTCTTCGGCTTTAAAAGTCAAAGGATCTACTGACAAAATATCTCGAATGGCAGTAAAAAGGGTATTCCCTTTTGACACGGATTCATCAGCGATAGTATAAGGTAATTCAACAGGCCCGTTATCAAACACTGCTTTTATATAGGGCGCATAAGCATCAATGTTCGTAACCATTACAACCACATCTCTTGATGCTATTTGCAAGTTATTCGCAAAAACATCAACCAGATAATTGTATAAAACTTCCACTTCCCTAACGGGAGTATAACAACCATTTAACTGAAAGGAGCCATCCTGCAACATTTCATAAGGTATCAAATCTCTTTCACTGTTAGGTATGTTGTTGAATATTTCATATTGTATCCTACCTAATAAATTTTCATTGTTTTTTGAAAAGTTATCGGATTCAATCACCTCATAGTTGTTTACATAATTGTCATTTGAGAGCAACAATTGGTAGCTTTCCCGCAAAACCGAACCCCAATTTATAAGCAACTCATTTCCCGAGCTTCTGAGTGTCAATAAATCCGGACGATTTCTTAGTGAAGCAATTTTTTTATCGGAAAGGTCATCCATCCAAAGTTTATCCGGACAAGGATTTAGCAGATAGAATTTAATTTCAATAAACTCAGACAACAAGTGAAATAACTCCAGGTAATAGGGTGTGACAATTGCTAAACCAAAGAAACGCAGGCAAGGTAATTTTTGCTTTACAATCTTTTGATTTTCCTTATCTACCAATTGCTTCAGGATACTATTTGAAACATCCACCCTGTCTGAGTATTCTTTTCCCAATCTGTTTTTCAACTGATACCAGAGATATCCCTGCCACTGTAAATCTTTGTCTCCATTGATTTGATTATTGTTCCATTCTTTTATTTTATCCTGTCGATAGATTTGATATTGATCAAACAAATCTGCCATTTCATTGGCCAGTGATGCTCTGCGTGACTCACTTTCGGCATAATACAATGCAATTGAAGGAAATTTATTTTTAAAATCTTCTCCATTCAATATTGCAAAAATGGTCCAGGTAATTCTGTCTTTATCTATAAGGAAGGGCGCATTAGGGCAGATCCAATGATATATGATTCTTACTATGTCGTTTACTTTAGTAAATTCAAGATTTGCAGCAATACCAGCATTTAATGCAAGCTGCTGCTTTAACCAATTATTGATTCCATCTGTTTGCGTAACGATCCATTGTTTGTCGAATACACCGGTTTTATCATTTTTCAAATCCCTGATGAGTTCGTCTGACAGCTTATTGAGTGATGCCGCTACACGAAGTTGAATAGCCATAATAATTTTATTTACAGATCCATTAGTTAGTTAATCTTTGATGCAATCCTGAAAAACGAACCACTTGACGATTTATGCCAGCTCTAAATACCTCTTCTGAACCCATTATTACCGCGCTTTTTTTAGCACGTGTAACACCAGTGTATAAAAGTTCGCGTGTTAAAACCGGATTGTCAGATTGATTGGGCAATACAACCATTACCTTTTCAAACTCAGAGCCCTGACTTTTGTGAATAGTCATGGCAAAAACAGTTTCGCAATCACTTATCGAAGCAGTGGAAAATACACGTGGTGACATACCTTTTTCCACAGCTTCAAAATAAACTTTAAGTTTTTGTGTATCAGCATCTCTGCGAACAATTCCGATGTCGCCATTGAACAAGCCCAGATCGTAATTATTTTTTGTTATCATCACAGGTCTGTTATGATAAAATGTTGAATTAGGTTGAATCAAATCAGGTCTTACAGAATGAAGTATTTTTTCGATTTTTTTGTTTATTGCATAAAGTCCACATTCACCTTCTCTAACTGTTACGAGTACACGTATTTTATTTATTTTACTGAGTGCTTCCTCGATGTTTTGCTCTTCCATATACAAAATGTAGCTACTGACGAAACCAATCATTTCTGAATTGCTGTTTTGGTCAATCATTGAAATTTGTTCTGCTTTATAGGAGTTCAACAATGCTAAAGCTTTTTCATCCTGACCCTGAATGATTGCCAAACTCAATTGCCCGATATCTCCCTGCTCTGAAAACCTGTGACTAAATCTCAATGCAGAAATAGATTCGGAAAAAGGCAGTGCATTTTCAATTGAATAGTTTGCAGGAATCCTACGTTCCAGTGAAGATATAAAGGTATTGAGCCAATCATTATCCTGTTTTGAAAAACGATTTAAATTTCCTGCAGCTATGCAAAGGTCTCCCAACAAGCTACCGGCTTCTACAGAAGCCAGCTGATCTTTGTCTCCTAAAAACAACAATCTTGCAGAAGGTTTACATGCTTCAAGTAATTTGGCAAACATGGGCAAGTCAATCATGGATGCCTCATCCACTATAATCCAATCATAAGGAAGCGGATTGTCTGAATTGTGCTTAAAATAGATTGAATTGGCTTGATATCCCAGCATACGATGCAATGTAAATGATTGCAGTTCATGAATCATCCTAAGAATTTCTGCAGGAAAATTGGCTGATTTTTCCTTCAGCGATTCCATCATTCTCATAGATGCTTTACCCGTAGGTGCAGCCAACGCGACTCTTGCTCCCGGATTTATAGTAAACAAAATCAATAATAGTTTCGATAACGTAGTGGTTTTTCCAGTTCCCGGACCACCGGTAATTATACTGAAATCATTCTGCAGCGTTCTTAAAACAGCGATGAGTTGCCAGTCAATTTTTTCATCTTCTTCAAGTCCATCAAGTGCATAATCAGCTGTTTGTGATTTTACCAATTCTATAAACTGTTCAATACTTTTTCGGTATTCATTTTTTTTAATTGTACTGTTTTCAATTTTCTTTTTCAGCAAAGCCACTATTGTAGATTCGTATTTGAAATAACGTTGTAAATAAAGGTTACCATCATAAAAAACAAATGGTGTATACGCATCAGAAGATGATAGAAATTTATCTGATACTTGATTGAGTAAATGAAAATTAGCTGAACCAAAAGGAGTTTTAATATCGGTATTAGAATCAATGGGAAGGCAGATATGCCCTTCTCTGAGTTGTTGTGAAAGTAAATATGCAAAAGGACGAATTTTTTCATCCGGAAAAAATGCTGCGAATTGGAAATCTATGTCTTGGTGCATACAATTATGTCAAAATTTTATACGAAGAATTTTTACTTTAACTATGTATTAAATTAAATTTTTTAATTCAACTCAATTTTAATTCCTATGAGAGTGTATTGTTGAACAAATGAATATTAAAGTTACAATTTAGCGGCAAAATATCAGAAATAATTTAATATTAAAGATTGAAGGGATAATAATTGTGATTGTACGCTCACTTTTCAACTAACAAAATACACATGGGCAAGAGTTCTGATGATTATCATTTAATATCACTTAAATCCTGCCCTACATTTAGTAAATCTAAAATTATTAAAATAGGACTCATGAAAACAATTAAATCAACATTATTTTCAGCTTTTTTCATTTTGCTATTTGTCAGTTTAGCTTTTGGTCAGGAAATTTTACCTGAGGTGGTTGTAACGACTGCTAGGTATAAATATCTTTCTGCGGTTGATAATAAAGAAGTGGCTCAGCCTGTAAAGTTATTGGAACGAAAAGCTGCAGAATTTGATGTAAAGAATTCTGAATTTTATGACGATGAGTATGAGGAATATTACATTTCATTTTATATTCCCAGTGGATATATTCTTGCTACATACAGTAAAGATGGTAAATTGATGCATACTGCTGAAAGATATAAAAACGTTGCGCTTCCGAATGCTGTTGCTCAAGCATTGTATAAAAAATATCCTCAGTGGGGTATTCCCAAAGATGTTTATCTAGTAACATATCAAGAAGAAAAAGGTGCAACAAAAATCTGGAAAATATTATTGAAAAATGGCGACAAGCGATTGAGAGTCAAAGTAAATGAAAAGGGCGAGATACTTAGTAAATAGTAGCAATATGCAAATGCATAAAATAAAAAAGGGTCTCAATTTCTTGAAACCCTTGTCTGTACTGTGTGACCGCGTTAGGATTCAAACCTAAAACCTTCTGATCCGTAGTCAGATGCTCTATTCAGTTGAGCTACGCAGCCAATTTTCTTTTCTTTTCCTTTATTTTCTTTTTTCTATGATTATCAATGATTTAGGAAAAATACCTTTTCATCCGTTTTCCTCCCTTTTCATTGACTTTCATTGGTTTTTTGCACTTTTTTTGCAAATCCGATTTCAAGGAAACCCTCTGGTTATACCGGTGAAAAATCACTGATATCACTTTTGGGACTGCAAATATAAATTAAAAGACATAAAAAATCAAATTGTTGTGGTTCGTGTCGACACGTACTACAAATACAAATTGGGTTTTAAATAAATGTCCCCTCCAAAAAACAATCATGAATATAATCTACCACATCAATCAATTGATTCTTTTCTTTAAATTTTTTCAACTGCCTGTCTGCACCACTTCCATTTTCAACTATGCTCTTTACATTTTCTATGGCCTCTTCCCCACCTAAATAAGGAACCACATCATCCACAAAATTCAACAATTCTTCTATCAATATTTTGGTATCCATTTCAGTTTCTTTTCCAAAATCAATCATTTTACCATCTATACCATACCTGCTTGCCCTGAATTTATTTTCATTTATCAATGCCCTGCTATACATCATGAAATTCATATTCTGTGTACGCAGTTTATACAACTTAGCACAAATCGCTTGAAATAATCCTGCGATTGCAATGGTTTCCTTTACTGTCAATGGAATATCACAGATTCTGAATTCTACCGTGTTAAATACTGGATGAACCCTGAGATCCCACCATATTTTTTTGGCATTGTCTATACAATTCGTTTTTACGAGTATCTTGATATAATTTTCGTAATCTTCAATACTATTAAAAATATCGGGAATACCCGTTCGTGGGAATTTCTCAAAAACTTTTGTTCGAAATGACTTATACCCTGTTTGCCTGCCCTCCCAGAATGGAGAATTTGTGCTCAAAGCAAATACATGCGGAAGAAAATATCTTGCCGTATTGGCAATATGTATCGCCATTTCGCGCGACTCCATTCCAATATGCACGTGCAATCCAAAAATTAAATTACTTCTGGCCGCTTCCTGCAATTCATTAACAATCTCATTATACCTTACATGATCTGTTATCAATTGTTTTTCCCAATGGCTAAAGGGATGTGTGCCACTGGCTCCTACCCATAAATCCAATTCACCAGAAATACTTGCAATCGTCTTACGCATGTTGCTGATATCTTTGTAAGCCGATTCCACATCTTTACAAATATCTGTTGCCACTTCCACCACTGCCTGATGCATTTCCGCCTTTACCTTATCACTGAAAATTTTTTGGCCCTCCTGCACTATTCTCTGCTGATGGCTCTTCAACTCTCGCGTAAGCGGGTCTATTACCATATACTCCTCTTCAATTCCAATGGTAAAATGTTTATAGGACAATGCAGACATGACAGATAATAGATTATAGATTGATAAATTATCAATTAAAAATAACTGAAAACAATCAGTTCAATTGAAAAAAAATGAATTGAAATAAAAAATACTTAAAGCAGAAAGGTTTTAAGCCCTTACACTCATGATGTCGTATACTTTTTTAGAAATATCACTCATTACCTTCGGCAATTTTTTCATATCCGTTCCCTTTGCCATGATTGTAATCATATAAGGCTTTTTACCACAGTAAACTATTGCCGATTCACTGAAATTAGGATTATTATCTGTACCTCCTTCTCCAAATTTATGCGCAACAGCACAATTTCCTGGTAAGCCATTTAATAACCCATCTCTGAAATCACTTCTGCTTAACATTTCCAAACAAGTTTCCGAATCTTCCTGAGATAAATAGGATGCATTATACAATTCCTTCATGAAAATAGAAAAGTCATTCACCGTTATGGGATATTGACTTAATTTGAAATCTGGTTCAGCCAAGCCAACATCTGAAAACACTTTCTTAAAAATATTTTCATCAACAATCTGATTCAATAAAATCGTTGCATTGTTATCTGAGTATACAATCATGTATTTTAGCAATTCCCCAATAGTGTATGTTTGCCCTAATTTAATTTGCTTAGAAAGATAGGTAGGATGCTTGTCAGTAATATATTCATGGTCATATTTAACTTTTCTGCTAAACAGTCCAGGTGACTTTTCGTTCATTTTGTAAAACGCAATCAGCTCGGGAACTTTCATTAATGAACCCGGACTGTATTTTTCATTTTCATTGATTGTAACCCATTCTGCTTTTGAAAATTCCCTTATATAAACAGAAGCAGTTGTAATATTTCCTAGAGATTTATTTGTGTTGATTATTGTTTCAATTTCTGACTTATGTTGAGTTAAATTATCGGATTCACAGGATGGCTCTGCATATAACAAAGGACGAATGAACTGAAAACCATTCAATCTTTTTATTTTTAAGTTGCACGAATTAGAGGATTCCCTAAGAGCAAAATCTGTATCTGAATCTGATTTTTTTTCATCTAACATAAAGAAAATCAAGCCAGATGCGGGTAAAAGAAAGGCAATGATAACAAAATAAAATGGGACTTTTTTTCCTAACATGTTCGTTTTTTTGAAACACAATTTAATTAATTAAATTCATTCTAATTTAGTTTATTATGTTAAAGATTTTTTTATGGGACATTTTGTATATGAATATTGATTAACAAATCTCTTTCTATCTAACAAACAGCAATAAAACCCTCCTGAAAAAAATAACCATGAAACAAAAATGGCAATCAAAAATAAAATTAAAAACAAGAACTATTTCTTTCATCTTTATTTTTTTATCCCTTGCTTTTGTGAATTTTCTTTCACCAAGTAATAAAAAAAACTTAACGAAAAATGTAAACCGATACCCTGAAAACTTTTCCATAAATAAATTTCGCTTCTCAACAACTAATCCCATTGATTGCATTAATCATGCAAATGAAAATTTGTTGACTGGCAATCCAAGCAATGCTTTAAATGATTTTCACCAAACTTCTAACTTATTGTTGATTAAACCATCTTTCGCTTTATCTTATAACAATTCAAAAAGATGCCCAAATTGGGTAAGCTGGCATCTGTCTTCTTCCTGGAAAGGAAATGCCAAACGATGTAATTGTTTTACACCCGACAAAGATCTACCATACAACTTTCATAAAGTAAGTTCAACCGATTACAGTAAAACCGGTTTTGACAGAGGTCATCTTTGTCCATCCGAAGACAGAGATCTAAACCAAGAATTGAACGCCGAAACTTTTCTCATGACCAACATGATTCCTCAATCCCCCAACCTTAACAGAATCACTTGGGTGGCATTGGAAAACTATTGCCGTAAAATAATGGACAAAGGAAATGAACTCTATATCATTTCTGGAGGATATGGCAAAGGTGGAATCGGCAGCAAAGGATTTGCAGAACAAATTGGATCAGGTCTTATTAATGTCCCCTCGCATTGCTGGAAAATAATTATTGTATTACCAGATGGAGATAATGACCTAAAAAGAATTACTGCTAATACAAGAGTCATCGCTGTTGATATTCCCAATAACCCAAATGTTAAATCATTGCCCTGGTATCAATACAAAACTACCATTGATGATATTGAAATTAAAACAGGATTTGACTTTTTAAACAAAATTCCTGATTTTATCGAGCGTCATCTGGAATCAACAATTGACCAACATGCAATTAATTAAGATAATTCAACTTCAATTAATCTTTAAATATAAAGACACTTTTTTGTACAATTATAAAGCCCATTGACCATATTCAATTTTTTATTTCTATTTTATAATTAATTCCTTGATAAAAAGTCCATTAAAATTTAAACATGATTATATTTGCTTACTTATAACCAATTAATATTATGAATTTCAAACGTATCAACAATTTGACAGGTTGGGCTGTATGCCTGATTGCTTGTGCTGTTTATCTAATGACCATGGAAGCCACCGGTAGTTTATGGGATTGCGGAGAGTTTGCTTCCAGTGCCTATAAACTTCAAATTCCTCACCCCCCGGGAGCTCCACTTTTTGTTTTGATAGGAAGATTGTTTATGATTCCATTCGGACCTCATGATGCTGCAACAGGAATTAACACGATGAGTGCATTGGCTAGCGGCTTTACCATTTTATTTTTATTTTGGACAATCACTCACTTTGCCAGAAAAATAGTTCAGAAAGATGGTAAAGAACTTACAGGTAACAATATTTTCGCAATCATGGCTGCAGGTGTTGTTGGCGCTTTGGCTTACACTTTCTCAGATTCATTTTGGTACAGTGCTGTGGAAGGTGAAGTATATGCCCTTTCTTCTTTCTTCACCGCTATTGTGTTTTGGGCCATGTTAAAATGGGAACAAAATGTTACAGAAGAACAAGAGCAAGGAATCAAAGGACATTTTACCAAAGCAGACAGATGGATTATTTTGATATTTTACCTGATGGGATTGTCTATTGGTGTGCATTTATTAAACTTGCTTACTATCCCTGCAATCGTTATTATCTATTATTTTAAAAGATACAAACCTACTAACAAAGGAACTTTCTTTGCATTCATAATAGGATGCATTATAACAGGCCTTGTTCAAAAGGCTGTCATCCAATGGAGCATCAAGGGAGCAGGCAACATGGACATTTTGTTTGTAAACACTTTTGGACAAAACTTTTTTATTGGGTTCGCGTTTTTCTTTGTATTGATAGGATTCCTCTTATTTTATGCAATCAGAATTGCTGAGAAAAAAAATTGGAACTTTTTAAAGTTGGGTGTATGGAGTTTCACCTTTATGCTATTGGGCTATTCAACTTACTTCACAACAATGGTAAGAAGCAATGCAAATCCAACAGTGGATATGTTCAATGTAGATAATCCAGTAAGTTTGGTTGGATATGTAAGCAGGGAACAATATGGCGATTGGCCAATTTTATATGGTCAAGACTTTACTGCTCAAATCCAGGAAGCCAATACCACTCCAACCTATATTAAATCAAACGGCAAATATGAAAAAAATGGCCGTAAGGTTGAATATGTTTATGCAGATGCAGATAAACACGCATTTCCTCGTATGTGGGATCAGAGCAATGATCAAGGACACGCAGACTATTACGCCAATTGGGCCGGAATAAGCAAAGACAAAGATGGTAATTGGGAACGAGCCCCTACTATGGCTGAAAATATTGGTTTCTTTTTTGATTATCAGATCAATTGGATGTACTGGAGATATTTCATGTGGAACTTTGCAGGTAAACAAAACGATGTGCAGGGCGTAAACATGGGTAACGGAAGAGATGGCAACTGGCTAACAGGTATTAGCTTCTATGACAACATGCGTTTAGGTAATCAGGCAACCTTACCAGAGACATTGAAACAAAATAAGGCAAACAACAAATTGTATATGTTGCCTTTTATTTTAGGTATTTTGGGTTTATTGTATCAGTTAAAAAAGGACAAACAAGATACTTTGATTACCGGACTATTGTTTTTCTTCACGGGTCTTGCCATTTGTCTGTATCTGAATCAAGCGGGTAACCAGCCCCGTGAGCGTGATTATGCTTATGTAGGCTCATTTTATGCGTTTGCTATCTGGATTGGATTGGGTGTTTTTTACATAAAAGATCTCGTTGAAAAATTCATTAAAAACCAACAATTATCCGGCGTTTTGGCTGGCATTGTTTGCTTATTGGCTGTCCCTGTAATCATGGCAAATCAGGAATGGGATGATCATGACAGAAGTCATAAAACTTTAGCAAGAGACTTAGCAATAAACTATTTAGAAAGTTGTCCTCCAAATGCCGTGTTGATTTCTTTTGGAGATAACGACACTTACCCGCTGTGGTACGCTCAGGAAGTGGAAGGTATCAGAAATGACGTAAGGGTAATTAACAGTAGTTTATTAGGCACTGACTGGTACATCAATCAGTTAAGATATAAAGTAAACAACAGTGAACCAATAGACCCAATTTGGTCAGCAGCACAAATTGAAGGATCCAGCAGAGATGTTATACGTTATATGCCTAATGCCTCTGTAGACAAAAACCAATACATGGATTTGTATACCATGATGAAAGATTACGCAGGTTCAGATGATCCAGCCAAAGGAACCATCATCAATGACAATGATATCATGAATGTGTTTCCTTCTCAAAAAGTGTCCGTTCCGGTAGATTCTGCATTGGTAAGAAAAAATGGTACAGTCAATGCCAATGATATTGTAGCGAAAGAAATAAAATTCGAATTTTCTAAAAATTATCTATACAAAAACGACGCTGCCATTTTGAATATTATAGCTGCTAACAATTGGAAACGCCCTATTTGCTTTACATCTCCTTATGGCGAACTTGGTTTCGAAAAATACCTACGTCAAAAAGGAATGACCTATCAATTGGTGCCCGTAGAAAATGCAGGTGTTGACTTAGATTGGGTTGCAGATAAAATGTTGAATAAATTCAAATTCGGCAACGCTGAAACAAAAGGTGTTTATTACGATGAAGAGAATCGTCGTCACCTCAACAGTATCAGACTAGCTTATGCCCAAGCTGCTGCTGGGCTTGCAGAGGCGAACAGAAAGGAAGATGCTTCCAAATTATTGAACAAATGCGATAAAATGATGTTGCAGGAAAACATCCCTTACGCAATGATTGGACGTTACCAGCAACACAATCAAATTTCTTTGCAAACATTATATGCAGCATTGAAAGCGGATGATGAAGCCCTTGCAAAAAAAATAAGTGAAAAACTTCACAAGGACATGGAACAACAAGCTGCTTATTATCAATCCCTACCAGATTCACGCAGAGACGCATTATCTGATGAAGAATCGAGGAACTCAAATTTAATGAACAGTTTGAATGGCCTCGAACAACAATTTAAAATGATGAAAGAAGCATCTAAAGCACCTGATCAGGTAAAGCAAAAAGCTACTACCGATTCAGCCAAACCTTAATTTAACATCAATAAACGATTTCAAAAGTCCTGTACCATTTTGTGCAGGACTTTTTTTATACAAGATAAACTTATCACTAACTTAATTGTTTACTATATTGTACCTGCAATCATTCAACTTTTCAAGATTGGTCAATGTATAATTTTAATTTTTCAAAATATAGCCCCGATAATAATGAGAAAAGCAATTTCGAAAAATTGTTTCCTCTCTTTACAGAATTATTGACTTATACCAACGGAGACTACAATGAAGCTATTCAATGGTTGAATGAACTGGACAAAGAATACAAGCTTACTGATGACGAATACGGTATGGGGGATTTTATTGAAGACTTAAAAGCAAAAGGATATATCGATGAAAACAACCAGACTGGAGAAATAAAAATAACACCAAAAACAGAACAAAGTATTCGAAAAAGAAGTTTGGATGAGATATTCGGAAAAATAAAAAAATCCCGGAGCGGTAACCATCAAATTTTCAAAACCGGTAAAGGAGATGAAATCAATTCTGAAACCAGACCATTCATTTTTGGAGACACAATGGAACAAATCGATTTCAATACATCCATCAGAAATGCTCAAGTAAATCATGGAATAGAGCATTTTCTAATTAACGAAGATGACCTTGAAATCAAAGAAACCGATTTCAAAACGCATACCTCTACTGTATTGATGATCGACATCTCCCACTCTATGATTTTGTACGGAGAAGATCGAATTACGCCTGCAAAGAAAGTTGCCATGGCATTGAGTGAACTGATTAAAATAAAGTACCCTAAAGACACACTTGATATCCTTGTTTTTGGCGACGATGCGTGGACCATACAAGTAAAAGACCTGCCCTATTTACAGGTTGGCCCTTATCATACGAATACTGTTGCCGGACTTGAATTAGCAATGGAGCTGTTGAGAAAAAGACGCAACCCAAACAAACAGATTTTTATGATTACAGATGGAAAACCTACCTGTTTGAAAGTTGGGAAAAATTATTATAAAAACAGCTTTGGTATTGACAGAAAAATAATGAATAAATGCATGAGCCTGGCTACACAATGTAAAAAATTAAAAATACCCATCACTACCTTCATGATTGCCAGCGACCCTTATCTTCAGAATTTTGTTCATGAATTTACAGAAGCCAATCATGGAAAAGCATTTTTTGCATCTCTTGACAAATTGGGTTCTTTCATCTTTAAGGACTTTGAAAGCGGAAAAAGTAAATCAATGTTTTAATTCACGCAACAAATACTTTACATTATAAATCCATGATAAAAATTATCATAACCATACTAAAATGAAAAACATACATACAATTGGAGCATTAAAAAAATCAGGCTGGGTTTCTACCTCAATTAAAGATGAAATTAGAAACAACCTTATTCTTAAAATGCAAAATAAAGAGAATCCTTTTCCGGGAGTACTAGGATATGAAGACACCGTTATACCCGACACAGAAAGAGCATTGCTCAGTAAGCACAATATATTATTTCTTGGTTTACGTGGCCAGGCCAAAACCCGTATTGCGCGACAGATGACAGAACTATTGGATGAATACATCCCCATTGTGGCAGGAAGTGAAATCAATGATGACCCATTTAATCCCATTTCAAATTACGCGATTACGCTTATTCAAGAAAAAGGAGATGATACTCCTATTGAGTGGATTCACAAATCAAAAAGATACGGAGAAAAATTAGCAACACCTGATGTGAGTGTATCTGATCTAATTGGTGATATTGATCCGATAAAAGCGGCTAACTTAAAATTAAACTTTGCTGATGAAAGAGTATTACATTTTGGAATAATCCCTAAAAGCAACCGCTGTATTTTTGTGATCAATGAACTTCCCGATTTACAGGCAAGAATTCAAGTTTCTCTGTTTAATATATTGGAAGAAGGAGATCTGCAAATAAGAGGATTCAAAATGAGGTTACCACTTGACATTCTGTTTATTTTTACTGCTAATCCTGAAGACTATACAAACAGAGGCAGTATTGTCACACCACTGAAAGACAGAATTCAAAGTCAAATAATGACTCACTATCCTAAAAACATTGAAACCTCTCTCGCCATTACATCACAGGAGGCCAATAAAATAAAATCACAAGACGAAAAAGTGGTGATGAGCGATTTGATAAAGAGACTGATTGAACAAGTTTCATTTGAAGCAAGAAACAGTGAATTAGTGGACAGGAAAAGTGGTGTTAGTGCCAGACTAACTATTTCTGCATACGAAAATGCCATGAGTTCCGCAGAACGCCGAGCCATCATTCATCACGAGAAAAATACCCAAGTTTGGATAAGTGATTTTATGGGCATTATTCCTTCCATCACCGGAAAGATTGAGCTTGTATATGAAGGGGAACAAGAAGGCCCTTATCAGGTAGCATTCAATCTGATTGACAAATCTATCAGAACTTTATTTTCAGATTATTTCCCCAATCCTGAAACATTAAAGAAAAGAAAAACAAAAGAGAATGTAAAAGACGAGAACCCTTATAAATCAATCCTTAAATGGTTTGATCAGGGAAACCAATTGAATTTATTTACAGAATCAAAAGATGCTGACAAAATACAATTATTGTATAAAGTTGATGGTTTACATGCGCTTGTTAAAAGTACTTACAACAATTTAAATGAAATGGAAACAGCCATGTTGATGGAATTTGTTCTGCATGGATTGGCAAGCTATTCGCTTATTAGCAAAAAAATAGTAGACTCAAAAATCGAGTTTAAAGACTTAATGGGAAGCATGCTGAATATTGGCAGTCAACATTTTTCTGAAGACGATTTCAGTTAAAGCAACACCTCATAATCATCAAATTACATTCACTTCTCTTTGAAGTGTAATACCAAATTGTTGCTGAACGGATGTAATGATACTTTCACTTAGTTGAAATACCTGTTGACCTGTAGCATTTCCATAATTCACCAAAACGAGTGCCTGTTTATCATAACAGCCGGCATCGCCGTCTCTGAATCCTTTCCATCCGCATTGCTCAATCAGCCAACCCGCAGCTATTTTCATCTTATTGTCGATTGTTTGATAACCTGTTAATGAAGGATGAGATAATTTTAAATAATTAAATTCCTCATTGGTTATTTCGGGATTTTTAAAAAAACTGCCTGCATTGCCTATTAGTGAAGGATTGGGTAATTTACTGTTTCTGATATTCATCACTGCCTGTGCGACTGATATAATAGACAACTCTTTGATCCCCATACTTTCCAGTTCCTGATTTATTGCACCATAAGAAACATGATATTGGGCTTTTTTATTCAACCGAAATGTAACAGAAGTAATTGCAAACTGATTTTTGAATTTGTTTTTAAAAACACTTTCTCTGTAACCAAATGCACAATCATTTTTTGAAAACACCATTTTCATTTTATCTCTTAAATGAAAAGCTTCGAGAGCGTGAAACACATCCTTGATTTCAACTCCATAAGCACCTATATTCTGAATAGGAGAAGCACCTACACATCCCGGAATCAATGCGAGATTTTCAATTCCGGCATAACCATGATGAATACAATACAATACAAATTGGTGCCAGTTCATACCAGCTCCTACTTTTACGTACACATACTCCTCATTGTCCTCAATAATATCTATTCCTTCAATTTCATTTTTTAAAACCAATCCATCTATATCCTTTGTAAACAAAATATTGCTGCCGCCACCCAATATAAGATCAGAACTACTTTCAGATTTAGCACTTTCAAGAATTTCATTCAATTGGTCGGTTGAATTGAATGAGGCAAAATACTTTGCAAACACATTCATTCCAAAAGTATTGAAAGGCTTTAATGATATGTTTTCCTGAATTTTCACTGCTATTGAATTAAAATGGATCTACATCTGCAATAATAGTTATTGATTTGAACATTTTTTCACTTTGAAGTAAAATAATATGATGCTGTATTGCTTTTTTATAATTAGCAATACCCCCTATTTCTTTGGGAATTTTCAGCATTATCTCCATCAAATACTGATTCCTAAGCCTTGGGATTACGGGAGGTGCAGGACCTACTACCCAATTTTTAAAATCCTGCTTTAGTGACAACAGTAACTTATTAGATGCAGCTATTAACAGATCGTTGTCTTTATGTTTCAATGTCAGTTTAACCAATCTTGTAAATGGTGGATATGCGAATGATTGCCTGTTTGCAATCTCATTTTTATAAAATGTATTGTAATCATGGTTCTTTACATATTGAATCACCGGATGTTTTGGATTGATGGTTTGTATTAGTACTTTTCCCTGAGCATTTTTTCTTCCGGCCCTTCCACTTACCTGTTCCATCAATTGAAACGCTCTTTCATTTACCCTAAAGTCTGCAAAACTCAACAAACCATCTGCATCTAATATACCTACCAGACTTACATTATCAAAGTCTAGTCCTTTCACTACCATTTGTGTTCCTACGAGAATATCAAGCCGATGCTGTTCAAATTGCTGAATAAGCGTATCGTGAGCATACTTACCTTTTACACTGTCCACATCCATTCTTGCAATTTTGTAATTGACAAAATCTGATTCAAGCTGCTCTTCAATTTTTTCTGTACCAAAATTTTTCTCTACCCAATTTACAGATCCACAGGCAATGCAGGCGTGTAACTTAGGATAATTACTGCCGCAGTAATGACAATGAAGCTTATTGGTGTATTTGTGTAATGTCAATGAAACATCGCAATGTTTGCATTGAGGAATATTCCCACATGTACCACAAATCAAATATGGATTGTACCCTCTTCTGTTTTGAAAAAGTATTACCTGTTTACCGTGGTCCATTGATTGCTGAATCGCCTCATTCAGTTGGGGACTGATCATGACTTTACCTTTTGAAGCAACTTGAAGTGTATTGACTACCTCAATCAATGGCATTTCTATACCTCCATATCTTTCATTCAATTCTACATATCCATATTTTTGCTGAACTGCATTGTAATAACTCTCAACTGAAGGCGTGCCACTTCCCAACAATACTTTTGCTCCAAACAATGAAGCATAGTACACTGCCGTATCGCGGGCATTGTATCTGGGTGCGGGATCCTGTTGTTTAAAGGAACTATCGTGCTCTTCATCTACAATGATGCATCCTATATTATTGAATGGAAGGAATAAAGCACTTCTTGCACCTAACAACACATTCACTTCGCCTGTTTTAATTTTATTCCACAATTCAATTCTTTCCTGGTCATTGAATTTTGAATGGTAAACTGCGATATGACCTCCAAAATGTTTTTGTAATCTTCTAATTATCTGAGTTGTCAAAGCGATCTCAGGTAGAAGATACAGAACTTGTTTCCCTTG